>NHFB01000033.1 GCA_002170285.1 Betaproteobacteria bacterium TMED100 | reverse complement strand
GCCATTTATTGAAAAAGACCAAGAAAGCTCAGCAAGCAATAAAGCTAAGGGCGTTATGGTAATTGCCACCGTCAAAGGTGATGTTCATGACATCGGTAAGAACATTGTTTCAGTTGTTCTACAGTGCAATAACTTTGAAATAATAAACATGGGAGTAATGGTACCAGCATTAAAAATCATTGAAGAAGCAAAAAAACATGATGCAGATATTATAGGTTTGTCAGGGTTAATAACTCCATCGCTAGAAGAAATGTCAAACGTTGCAAAAGAAATGGAGAGAGATGAATGGTGCAGATCAAGAAAAATACCTTTGCTAATAGGTGGGGCCACTACTTCCAAAGTTCATACAGCAGTTAAAATTGCTCCTCATTATTCTGGGCCTATCATCTGGATTCCAGATGCTTCAAGAGCAGTCCCTGTTGCACAAGTTTTGACTTCAAATGAAAATGAAAAAAAACTTTATATTGAAAAAAATGAATCAGCCTATGAATCTTTAAGAGAAAAATATTCCAGAAGAAATAAATTAGAAGTCATATCTCTTGAAGAAGCCAGAAAAAACTCATTAAAGGTCAACTTTACGATCAAAACGCCAACACCCAAAGTAATAGGCAGAAGATTGCTTAAAAGTTTTCCTTTAGAAAAATTAATTGAGACAATTGATTGGAGCCCTTTTTTTCGTTCTTGGGACCTTGCTGGGAAATATCCTGACATTCTTACTGACAAAATTGTCGGAGATCAAGCAAAAAAACTCTTTTCTGATGCAAAGTCACTGTTAAAAAAAATAGTTTCAAGAAAGATGCTCTCTGCAGATGGTGTTTTCTCTATCTTTCCAGCTAGAAGAACCGATTGCGAGGATATAACATTGTTCTCAGATGAATCACTTAGCCAAAAGTTATTTACTTGGCATGGATTACGACAACAAACCAAAAAGCCTAGAAATCAAAGCAACAAGTGTCTTTCAGATTTTGTTTCACATAAGGATAATGATCGAAAAGATTACCTCGGGGTTTTTTTTGTGACAGTTAATGGAGCTGATAAAATAGCAAAGGACTTTGATGATGCCGGTGACGATTATTCCGCTATCATGATTAAGGCTCTTGCGGATAGGCTTGTTGAGTCATTTGCTGAATATTTACACATGCTTATAAGAACTGAATTTTGGGCTTATTCCCCTGACGAAAAATTAAATTCCACAGAATTAATCTCAGAATCATATCAAGGAATTCGTCCCGCGCCGGGGTATCCATCCTGCCCAGATCACAGTGTTAAGGAAGAAATGGCTAGGTTCTTACATGTAGAGGATATAGGATTATCACTTACTGAAAGTTTAGCTATGTCACCTGCCTCAAGCGTTTGCGGGTTTTACTTTTGGCATCCTCAAGCAAGCTATTTCAACATAGGGTCCATAGGAAATGACCAACTTGTTGATTATCAAAAAAGAGTTGAACTAACAGAAGAAAATGCAAAAAAAAGACTTGTTACCGTTTTAGGTTAAGAATTAAATTTCATGCCACATAATATACTCGTTTTTTCTCTTAGCTTTTTTTAGCATTTCAATCAGAGGGTATGCTCTTTGTGAAAATCTGACTTCCAAGGTGTTTGAANTATTATTATTTTTTTCTTCTAAAATNAGTANACGTTCNATTTTTTTAATTGCTTCATCTATTTCTTCACAAGCTACAATACCCTTNGAGAGCTCGCATTTGCCCATAGCTTTTATTAATTGGTTTGCCACAATTTGTGTAGTTANGAAAGGACCACTGCAAGGGCAATTGAATTTTATCAACATTNTGAGAAATTTATNTTAATTGAAAATTAACTTTTTAAAAAAATTTTTTATTACTTTTCTTTTCTTGCTGTTTACTTCAGGATGCAATCCAACTTTTGATTGGCGAGCGTACTANGATTATGAAAACAATTGGCAAGCTTTTTTCCCTGGCAAAACATTTAAGAAGAAAAGAAACTTNGATTTGCTAATTGATGGAGTACCGACTAGCTTATCGATGACTCAAAATTCCACTAAAGTTAACAAAATGGTGTTCACCATAGATTGCTCAGAGCTAACAAATAACAAAGTAAATACCTCACAACTATCTAAATATCTGATCTCATCTCTTGAGAAAAATTTTAAACTTAAAAATAAAAAAAAAATAAACAAAAATATTTATATTTATTCAGGTGTCTTTCCAGCATCCAAAAAACCTGTTGTCAAAATTAAACTGATGACTTTAATACATGAAAAAGAAGACTTTGTAATAAGAGGGATAGTCTACGGTGAGTATGAAAATTTTTTACACAGTGAGGCTATGTTTTTTTTAAACTCAATAAAATAAATATCAATTATTTGTGTTTTTTTAGCTTGATAATTTCTCTAATTTTTTTTCTAATTCATTTAATTTCTCTTGTGCTTTTTTTAACAAATNTTTTTGTTTTTCAAACTCTGCTCTTGGAACAACATCTAATTTTTCTAGAGCTGTTTTGAGAAAATTTTTTAAGCTTAATTCAAAATCATTTTTTGCAGAAGAGTTAGAAAATTCATTAAATTTTTTTGCAAATTCCGAAATTATTTTATCCATCTTTTATTGTCCTTTAAAATCACATACTAAAGTTATCACTAATCTACAATTATTTAAATTAGATGGAAACAAAAAATACTCNCCTTAATTTGGTGCAAAAATATTTAANTTGGTGCATAAGCTTTTAATTTTTGGGCATTAATTTTAATAATCATATGAAAATTATTTTTTATAAACATATAGGCTNTTGATTTTAANGAAAAAAAAATTTTCTCCGTAATAATAAAATCTGGCACAAAAGTGGCTATGTATTTATTTGTGATTTTTTTTGTATACCTATGGAGAAAGATATGAAGAACAAAATTCTAATTTCGGCATTATTTGTTACAACTATGCCACTAACTTTTAATAATGCTATTTCTCAAGATAGTTCTACAGGTTGGGAGTCTTCTGCGAACGTAGGGGTATTTTCAGAGTATAGGTTCCGTGGAGTTAAGCAAACTGAGGACGCACCTGCTATTCAAGGCGGTTTTGATTTATCTCATTCAAGCGGATTCTATATAGGAAACTGGAATTCCAATGTAGAGTACGGTAATACCTCCATGGAAATGGATTTCTACGCTGGTTATGCTTTTGAAGCTGGTGGATTTAGCATTGATATTGGTGACCTCTATTATTATTACCCAGATAATTCTGGTCAAAGTGCTCAAATAAATTCAAACGAAATATATGCCATTGCTGGCTATGGGCCTGTAAGTGTTGGCTTTCATTACTTTACTACTGATTGGTATGGAGCTACAGACTCTGACGGAACTACCTACACGCAGATAAATTTTGAATACCCATTGTCAGAAAAAATGACCTTTTCAGCCCATGCTGGAACNCATTCAGTTGAGAATGACAAAAGCGCTGATTACGAGGATTACAGCGTAAGTATTGCTTATGACATTGGTGATGGTTATGGCGTNGGCNTAGATTTTATCGATAATAGNGGCGACGGTTGTACTGGATCTGGTTGTGTTTCTGGAACAGTTCTTTCATTCACNAAGTCATTTTAATCCATTACCCCCTAAATACNGGGGGGGAATGATTAGCTCATTTTCATCAACTATAGGAGGCATGAAAATTGAAATTAATTACAGCAATTATCAAACCTTTCAAACTGGATGAGGTTAGAGAAGCCTTATCAGGTATTGGGGTTCAAGGCTTAACCGTTACTGAGGTTAAAGGATTTGGAAGACAAAAAGGCCATACAGAACTTTACAGAGGAGCCGAATATGTTGTTGATTTCCTTCCCAAAGTAAAACTCGAAGTTGCAGTTGATGAAAGTATATTTGAAAGCGCTATCGAAGCAATTGAAACAGCCGGCAAAACCGGAAAGATAGGTGACGGGAAAGTTTTTGTTTCTGACCTTGAAAACGTCATTCGTATACGTACTGGCGAAACAGGTAAGGAAGCACTGTAAATATTCAAAACATTTTTTAATATATTCATTACGATTTTTTAAAGGTTTACGATTATGAAGATACTTAAGTCCCTAGGTTCAAATCCTTGGAAAATATTTGGAACACTTTTAGCTTTTATTTCTGTTCCAGCTTTTGCTCAAGACCCAGAGCTAGTAGCAGAAGTTGTTTCTGCAGTGGAACCAACTGTTGTCAAAGGAGACGTTGCATGGATGATGACAGCCACTTTATTGGTTACCTTTATGGCTGTTCCGGGTTTAGCTTTGTTTTATGGCGGATTAGTGAGAACTAAGAACATGCTTTCCATGCTTATGCAAGTCACAGCTGTTTTTAGTTTAATCGTTGTCTTGTGGGCCGTTTATGGTTATTCACTTGCATTAACCGAAGGCAATGCCATTTACGGAGGGCTTTCTAAGCTGTTTTTATCAGGTGTAACACCTGACTCGCTTGCTGATACGTTTTCTGATGACTACAAATTACCAGAAACTATATTTATTGCCTTTCAATCAACATTCGCTGGGTTAACATGCGCTTTAATTTTAGGCTCAATTTGTGAGAGAGCGAAATTTGCTGCAGTTCTCCTATTTGCAGTCATCTGGTTTACATTCTCTTACTTACCAATTTGCCATATGGTTTGGGGTCCGGGTGGATATCTTTTAGACAAAGGTGCGTTAGATTTTGCTGGAGGTACAGTTGTACACATTAACTCCGGTGTTGCGGGTTTAGTNGCAGCATACTTTCTTGGATCCAGAATTGGATATAAAAAAGAACCTATGCCTCCTCATTCCCTAGTAATGACGATGATTGGCGCTTCCATGTTATGGGTTGGTTGGTTTGGTTTCAACGCAGGCTCAAATCTTGAAGCAACTGGTGGAGCTACTATTGCATTCGCTAATACACTCTTTGCCACATCCGCTGCTATTTTGGCATGGTGTCTTGGAGAGACAATAGCTAAAGGCAAACCATCTATGCTTGGTGCAGCCTCTGGAATGGTTGCTGGGTTGGTTGCTATTACACCTGCATGTGGTTCTGTGGGAATAATGGGAGCAATAATTATTGGTGCAATTGCCGGTTTCGTATGTCTTTGGGCTTGTACAGGTTTAAAATCCTTGTTAGGTGCTGATGAATCTCTTGATGTATTTGGTATTCATGGTGTTGGAGGTATATTAGGAGCTATTTTGACCGGCGTTTTCACTGCTCCCTCATTAGGNGGTGGTGGAGGTGATGACTTTTCAATTGGTGGTCAAGTTTTGATTCAATTAGAAGCGGTAATAATTACTATAATTGTTTCAGCAGTAGTTGCTTTTATAGCCCTTAAAATATCAGACATGCTTATTGGTATGCGCGTCACTGAAGAAGCTGAGCGCGAAGGCTTGGATGTGACAAGCCATGGTGAAAAAGCATATTACATGAATTAATTTTCTCCAGGTGGGTCGTAAGTAAACTAGGCCTACACCTTTATCCCCGCGGAAGATAATTCCTGCGGGGATTTTTTTTTTTTTATACAATAAAAAAATGGGTCCCCAATTAAATGTATCTCTATGCGGTGAATTACTTAATTTAGAAAAATTAGTTGTCGAAAAAAGTGCCTCTGTTGAACATTGGTTAAGAGACAGCTTCAATAAAAACACACCCCCTTTTTATTCCTCTGTTGACCTAAGGAACGCATGCTTCAAATTGGCTCCTGTTGATACAAATTTATTTCCTGCGGGGTTCAATAATTTAGGTGAAAAAGATTTAGCTTGCACAGTTCAGGCTTTCATGACATCCGTAGAAAAAAGATGTCCGGATGTAGAAAATGTACTTTTAATACCTGAAAACCACACTCGGAATAAATATTATTTAGAAAGTTTAGGGAATCTTTTTTCTATCCTTTCTAATGCAGGTTTAACAGTCAGAGTTGGCAGCATTAACCCAGAACTTACTCAAGATTTGTTAATTGAATATAAAAACATTAGTAGTGAAAAAGCCAGCTTTACAATAGAACCTTTGTTGTATTCTGACGGGAAATTGAAACTTAAAGGATTCGATGCAGATTTAATAGTCATAAATAATGATTTTTCATCTGGAATCCCTCCTTTGCTTAAAAAAGTAAAAAGTCAAGTTATCATGCCTGCACTTGATAGTAGTTGGACGTTTCGTAGGAAATCAAATCACTTCGCAAAATATAACCAAGTAGCAAAAGAATTCTGTGAGTTTCTTGGAGCAGATGACTGGCTGATCAATCCAATGTTCGAACATTGTAAAAAAATTAATTTTAGAAATAGACAGGGTGAAGATTGTTTAAATGATCACGTTTCCGATTTATTAAAAAAAATTCAAATGAAATATAAAAATTGTGAAATAAATAAAAAACCTTTTGTTGTGGTAAAGGCTGATTCAGGAACATACGGAATGGGTGTCATGACAATAAGAGATGCTTCTGAAATTAAAAATTTAAACCGCAGACAAAGAAATAAAATGTCTAAAATCAAAGAAGGTGTTGAAGTATCTGATGTTTTGATTCAAGAGGGTGTTTATTCATTTGAAACATTTGTGAATTCTGGAAAAGAATTTGTAGCTGAACCAGTTGTTTATGTTGTCGACCGTTATGTTGTTGGAGGGTTTTACAGAGTTCACTCAGAAAGAGGCTTGGATGAAAATCTCAATGCACCTGGAATGCAATTTTATCCTCTTCCATTCGAAAATGGATGTCAGTTTCCAGCTTTATCAAAAGACCCTAATTCCACAACAAACCGTCTATACTTTTATGGAGTAATAGCTCGACTTGCTGCCATAGCTGCTTCAAAAGAAAAAATTGATAATTAATCCGATTACACTCATCATAAATTTCCTTAAGTTNATATGAAAATACTTTATATTTGCGACCCAATTGATAAGCTGAATCCACAAAAAGACTCAACGGTTTTTTTAATTGAAAAAGCTTGGGAAAGAGGTTACGAGACCAGCGTTTGTACCATAAACGAATTAAGTGTAGTTTCCTCATCGAAAAATCCATCTGTTTATGCTAAGACTAATTTAATAAGCAGAGTTAATGATAATTATAGATGGTGTAGAGCCAATCATTTAGAGACTAAAAACTTAACTGAATTTGACATTGTTTTTATAAGAACTGACCCTCCTTTTGATGAAAAATACAGTACAGCATCGTTAATGCTTCAGATAGCCGAAAAAAACGGTGTTAAGGTATTTAACTCGCCACAAGCATTGGTGAATCATAATGAAAAATTGTCAACATTAGATTTCCATCACTATATTCCACCGACATTGGTTTCATCAGAAAAAAGTGAATTATATGATTTTACAAAATCTTTTAAAAAAATTGTTTTTAAACCTTTAAACGAAATGGGTGGTAGTGGTGTTTTTGTAGTTAAAAGCAGTGATCCTAATATTCCTGCAATTATTGAAACGTTAACCAAAAAATCCAGTACTAAAATTATTGTTCAGAAATTTTTACCTGAAATTCAAGATGGAGATAAAAGGGTTTTGATCTTAAATGGAGAAATAGTTGAGTGCTGCCTTACAAGAACTCCAAAAAAAGGCTCTTATATAGGTAACCTAGCAGCTGGAGGACATGCTAGCATAAAACCATTGACCACTACAGATCGTCAAATTGCTTTAAAGGTTTCAGAAACTCTCGCACCAGTTGGATTCTTTATTCTCGGTTTAGACATTATTGGAAAAAATTTAACCGAAATTAATGTTACCAGTCCAACAGGTTTTAGAGAGATCAATAATCTCTCTGAAATAAATATAGGAGAGATTTTTTATAACCAAGTTAATAATGTTTTAGGTAAAACGTAAAATGTTTTTTTTTCTTGTATGTCACAGTCCACTTGGTGAAGCATTTACAAAAGCAATTAAACATTCTTTAGACAATAAAGTTCATGATCTTGTGGTAATTGACGTTCTACCGTCTCAAACCCCAAAAGAAGTTTCAAATATCCTTCACCAAAAATGGATCACAAAAAAATCTCCAAAATCTATAATAGTTTTTACTGATGTTATTGGAGCTACGCCAAGTAATGGCTTGCATCTCTGGTTATCTAACACCTCTGTCGTTTACAGAGGGATGGCAGGGATAAATATGCCTATTTTTTTGAGTGCACTCAGTCATAAAGGTAATGACCTGGAAGCAATTTTTTGTAAAATGAAAAAAGCTAGTTCTAATGGAATGATAGAGATTGCAGGTTAAGAATGAAAAAATTAAAACTCATAATCAAAAATGAACTCGGTCTTCACTTAAGACCATCCTCAAAGCTAGCTCAATTGGCATCCAAATACCCGTGTGAAATTTGGATTTCCAAAAACGACAAAAAAGTTAATGCCAAAAGCGTTTTAGGAATAACTATGTTAGCAGCTGGAAAAGGCTCTGAATTAGAAATAGAATTTGATGGAGAAAAGGAAAACCAGGCTTCGTCGGAGATAGAAAATTTTTTTAACTCAAATTTTCATGAAGAAAGTTAAACATAAATGACATTTGTTATTCAAGGTAAAGGGGTGGGAGACACAGTTGTGTTTGGAAAAGCTTGGATCATACCTTCTTTATCTAAGTACGAGATAAAATTTAAAACTATCCCTTCCGATAAAATTTCTTACGAAGAACTTAGGTTTGAAAAGGCTATTAAATCATTAAAGAATGAATTGAAATTACTTTCTTTAGATATAGAAAAAAATTTAACTCTTGAATATAAAAACATTCTTGAAAGTTACCAGTTAATTTTAAACGACAAAATCTTAATTAATGGAACTAAAGAAAAAATTATAAAATTACAATGCAATGCCGAATGGGCTTTAATGCAACAATTAAATATTATATGTCAAGAATTTGATAAAATTGATGATCCNTATTTTCGTGAACGCCAACAAGATGTCGAACAGTTAGTAGATAGATTGTTAAAAACCTTAAATGCTTTTGATAACAAAAAAAATGAGGGCATTAGTGAATCTGGTAATTTTTCAAANATAAAAAATAATAATGATTTATTCAATAGTTGGATTTTAATATCTAAAAATATTTCTTTTTCAGAAATATCTTATTTAGAAAAATATCATGTTAGAGGTTTTGCAACCGAGTTAGGGAGCCCAACATCTCATCTGGCAATTTTGGCTAGAAGTCTTGATATTCCTGCCATTTTGGGTTTACAAAAATCTTTCACTTTAATTGAGCATGGGGAAAACATAATTTTAGATTCTGAGTGTGGTGCAATTATTGTGGGTGCCGACGAAAAAACCATCGAAATCTATAAGAAAAAAAAATTAGAAAAAGAAAATTTTAAAAGTAAATTAAAAAAACTAAAAAACGTAGAGTCAATCACTAGTAATGGTGTAAAAGTTTCAATTATGGCAAATATTGAACAACCAAATGAAACTAAAAAAGCATTGAATGAAGGTGCAGAAGGAATAGGTTTGTTCCGAAGTGAATTCTTATTTCTGAATAAAAAAACTATGCCTTCGGAAGATGAGCAGTTCGAGGCATATAAAAAAGTTGGTATTGATATGGGCGAATTACCTGTAACCATAAGAACCTTAGATTCTGGAGCTGATAAAAACTTGCCTTATTTTGATACATTGCATGAAAAGCCTGAAAATCCAGCTTTAGGTTTAAGAGCAATTAGGTTATGCCTTGCAAATACAAATATTTTTATAACTCAGATTCGAGCAATTCTTAGAGCATCTCATTTTGGTAATATTAAGATTTTATTACCATTAATAAGTGGGTCCTCAGAAATTATAACTTGTAGAGCACTTATCGAAGATGCGATGCAGCAACTGGACTCTGAAAAAAAAGAATACGATAAATCAATTAAAATTGGAGCAATGATTGAGGTCCCTTCAGCAGCAATTGCAATTGATAGTTTGCTACCATTTCTTGATTTTGTGTCAATTGGAACTAATGATTTGATTCAATATACTCTGGCTATAGATAGAACTAATAGGTTTGTTTCAGGTTTATATGATCCCGAACACCCAGCAATTTTAGAGTTAATCAAAGGTGTAGTTACTATGTGTAAAAAAAACAATGTTCCCGTTTCAATATGTGGTGAAATGGCAGGTAACGTAGATCATACTCAGCTTTTATTAAATCTTGGCCTTAAAGATTTTTCTATGAACTGTAGCGAAATACTTTTAATAAAAGAAAAAGTTCTCAAATTATAAAGCTCCAAAGGCGAAACTGTGAAATATATTGAAGAAAAAATTGCAAAGTTCAGTGAGCCTTTCCGACTAACAAGCGGTACTTACCTTAATGAATTCCAACTAGTTTATGAGACCTATGGAGTGCTCAATAACCAACATTCCAATGCAATACTGATATGTCATGCTCTAAACGCCTCTCATCATGTAGCCGGAATCAGTGAAAAAAATCATAAAGATATCGGTTGGTGGGATAATATGGTTGGATCAGGAAAACCTATAGACACCGACAAATTTTTTGTTATTGGAATAAATAATTTAGGTTCTTGCTTTGGATCTACAGGACCAGCATCAATTGATCCAAAAAAACAAAAACCATATGGAAGTGGCTTTCCAGTTCTTACAGTTGAAGACTGGGTAAGGAGTCAGGCANTATTAGCNGATTATCTAGGAATCGAAAAATTTTCAGCAGTTGTTGGTGGTAGCTTAGGAGGAATGCAAGCTCTTCAGTGGAGTATATCCTTTCCAGATAGAATAGACCATGCTGTTATTATAGCTTCAACCGCTAGATTAACAGCTCAAAATATCGCATTTAATGAAATAGCAAGAAGGGCTATCATCACCGATCCTTTGTTTTGTGGTGGAGATTATTACTCAAAAAATACTTATCCNAAAGTTGGTTTATCAATAGCAAGAATGCTTGCTCACATTACATATATATCTCAAGATGGAATGACGCAGAGATTTGGGAGAAACTTACAAAGTAAAGAAACATATTCATTTTCTTATGATATAGATTTTCAAATTGAATCTTATTTGAGATATCAAGGAGAAAAATTTTCGCATTCATTTGATGCTAATTCCTACCTATTGATTACTAGAGTNCTTGACTATTTTGACCCTGCTGAAAATCATGATGGTAACCTTACCAAAGCTTTAGCTGATGTGGATGCTAAATATTTGCTAATTTCTTTTACTTCCGATTGGAGGTTTCCACCCAGTCACTCTCATGAACTTGTTTCTGCATTGTTAGAGAATGAGCTTGACGTAACTTATACCGAAATAAAATCAGAGAATGGACATGATTCTTTTTTACTTAAAGATGACGAATATCATCAAATCATTAAAAGCTATTTCAATCAAATAACAATATAATGCTCACATAAAAAATGAAATGAAACTTAGAGATGATTTAGCCATCATTGCAGGATGGATCCCACCAAACTCCAGAGTATTAGACCTTGGTTGTGGAGATGGAATGCTTCTTCAATGGTTGTGCGAAAAAAGAAATTGCCGAGGATATGGTGTCGAAATATCCTCCGAAAAAGTTAACCAATGCATAAATAAAAATATTAATGTAATACAGGCGGATATAGACGGTGGACTNTCTATCTTTGATAAAAATAAGTTTGATGTTGTCATTCTTTCTCAAGCTTTNCAGGCAACACTTAAGACTGAGCTTGTATTACAAAAAATTAGTAGTCTAGGTAAAAANGTAGTGGTTAGTATTCCAAACTTTGGACATTGGTCTAGTCTCTTTTCCCTCGCTAAAGGGCACATGCCTGTAAATCATCGTTTACCATATGAGTGGTTTAATACCCCAAATCTTCACTTTGCTACNATAAAGGATTTTGAATTATTACTNAATAAACTTCAATTTACAAATATAAAAGCAGCATATATCGATGAATCAAGTTTAAAAAGCTCGAAAATAGTTGAGCATTTCATTACATTAAGATGTACAACAGCAATTTATCAATTTAGCTCTACACTCTGTTAAACTACTTTTTCCAAAAAGCACCTGAAAAAAATACAAAAATTGTTAGAAGTTCCAATCGTCCTAGAAGCATTGCAAGAGACAANATACATAGTTGNACATTAGAAAGGGTGCCATAATTTGAGGTTGGTCCAAGCTCAAATAGTGCTGGGCCTAAATTGTTCAAGCAAGCCAGTGATGCAGACAGAGCAGTACCTGCACTGAGATCTGATGCCATTAGTAAAAAGAAAGTTACTAGTAAAGTAACAAGATAAAAAAACATAAAAGCCAATACGGCCATTACAACACGATTTGGCACAGTGGTTTCACCGATGCTAAGGGGAATAATTGCATGAGGATGCATTGTTCTTGATAATTCTCTGCCAGCTTGTTTAAGCATAATTATAACTCTAATCATTTTCACTCCGCCACCAGTTGAACCTGAACTTGTTGTGAAGCAAGATAAAAGTAGCATTATCGAGAAAGCAATAGGTGGCCATTGACTATAATCCTGAGTAGCATAACCGGTCGTTGTTGCAATAGATATAACATTGAAAGCAACAATTCTTAGCCTGTCTAAAAAATGCAAGTTTTCTTCAGAAAAATTCAAAGATAAAAAAGTGACAGCTAGTCCGAAAACTAGCACAAAAAAGAAACATCTATTTTCGAGACTTCTCCAGTACATCTTAAAAGTAGCATTTCTAACAGCTGAAAAATGAAGTGTAAAATTTATTCCAGCAATTATCATAAAAAAAATTGCAATGCTCTCTATTGCTACACTGTTGAAATACGCAAAGCTTTGATCATGAGTNGACAANCCTCCAATACTAATTGTAGTAAAAGCGTGAGCAACTGCATCAAAAAATGTCATNCCTGCTACCCANTAAAACAGAATACAAAAAATAGTTAAGATAAAATATATTGCCCATAAAGCTTTCGCAGTTTCTGCTATCCGAGGGGTTAGTTTTTTATCTTTCATTGGACCTGAGGCCTCTGCTCTAAAAACCTGCATTCCTCCAACACCCAATAGAGGTAGTATCGCAATTGTTAGTACGAGAATTCCCATTCCACCAATCCACTGTAATAAAGCTCTCCATATAAGGATTCCTTTTGACATTTGATCCAAACCCCCAAAAACAGTGGCACCTGTAGTTGTCAGTCCAGAAATAGCCTCAAATAATGCTGCCGTAAGGCTTAGAGTTTTGAAATGAAAGTAAAATGGCATAGATGAAATAAAAGCTAAAATCACCCAAACTAATACAACCAAAAGAAATCCATCTCTGGGTTGCAACTCTCTTTTTGACCTAAATTGATCTTGAGAATTTCTNAATATAAATGATATAGAAAGACCACTTATTANAGAGAAAACCCCAACTGAAGCAAATATTAAATGAACATCTTCCTCATAAATAAGACTTACGATAACTGGCAAAAAAAAGAAAAAAGAAAATAACGAGACAATGACCCCTAAAATAAAGATTATCTCTGCATACTTTTCAGATATTTTCAACATAACTCAGTTAATTAAAAGAAACTCGGAGAAACAGTAAATAATTTTTCTATTTTGGGAATTATTTTACGGTTNGAAACAAAAACTATAAGGTGGTCGTCATTTTTTATGAGGACATCNTGGTGAGCAATTAATACCTGTTTTGAGTTTTTGATTGTTCTCACAATTGCACCTAAAAAAGCCTCTCTGGGTAATTCGATTTCATCTACTCTTCTATCAATAACTTTAGAGGTTTTTTTATCTCCATGAACAATAATCTCAAGAGCTTCTGCTGCACCTCGTCTNAGGCTGTGAACAGCTTCTATATCACCTCTTCTAATATATTTTAAAAGTTCACCTAATGTTGCATGCGAGGGAGTAACAGTTATATCAATGTTTCCACCCTCTACTAATTCTGCATAAGCTTTTCTGTTTATGAGTGCCATAACTCGATTAGCACCAAGTCTTTTAGCTAGTAAAGCAGACATAATGTTGTTTTCATCATCATTAGTTAGTGCCACAAACATATCAACATCACCGACATTTTCCTCTATTAGNAAAGCCTCGTCTGTTGCATCACCGTGAATAACAAGTGCTTTACCACTCAAAACTTGGGCAATCCTTTCACAACGGTTTTTATTGTGATCAATAATTTTGGGAGTCATAGTATCTGCTACAGATAAAGCCACTCTTGTTCCTACGTTTCCTCCGCCAACGATCATTACTCTTCTTACTGGATCATCTATTTGTCTCAGTTCCCTTAAAACTTGTGAAACATTTTCAGATGCAACCACAACAAATACCTCGTCTCCGACCTCAATATTTGTATTTGCCTCAGGAAGCAAGGCTTTACCTTGTCTAAATAACGCAACAACTCNACAATCAACAGANGGTAAATGGTCTCTAATGTCACCAATAGGATGACTAACTAAAAGCCCTCCAGGATGAGCTAAAACAGCAAGCATCGTAACCATTCCGTCGGCAAACTCAATAACTTGGAGTGCCTCTGGAATTTCTATTAGTCGTCTTATAGTATCTGTAACAAACGATTCCGGACTAATTATTTTGTCAACGGCAAAACCTTCAGGACTGAGCAAATCTGTTGCATTTAGCCATTGTGTCGACCTTACACGTGCAATCCTTTGAGGCACATTAAATCTTGAATATCCTAATTTACAAGCCACCAAATTTACTTCATCGTTGGCTGTAACTGCAACTAACATATCTACATCATTGATTCCTGCTTCCTCAAGAACTTCGAGTGAAGTTGCAGTGCCTACTACAGTTCTTAAATCAAAACGCTCTTGTAAGTTAACTAAAGCCTCTGCATTGGTGTCGACAACAGTTACATCGCTTTTATCTACAACAAGCATTTCGGCTAAGTTAGAACCAACTCTGCCTGCACCGAGAATAAGAATTTTCATTTACTGGCTTTTTCTAAAAATACCTTTTTGAAGCTCCATACCTAATTGTCTTATTTTTCTATACAAATGAGTGCGCTCCAAACCAGATCTTTGAGCTAACCTAGTCATGCTTCCCTGTAATTTAGCTAACTGATAGCTTAAATAAATTCTTTCAAAAGAGTCTCTTGCCTGTCTTAGAGGCAAATCAAGATCAATATTTTCAAGAGCATTTTTTGCTTCAGTCAATGCAATATGTTCTTTGGTTAAAGCAACTGTCGTGGTAGATTGATTGGGTGTCGACTTTGAAGAATCTGGAGATTTAAAACCCCCTACTTCAGACCCTTGGGGTGAACGCATTGTGGCGTCACGAGATTTTGTAGTAGCCTGTTTGTAAGTTGTAGCTTTTTTCGGATCAGTTGAGTCAGAATTAAACGGTTTTATTTTTGTTTCCTGTTTCACCGTAGCTTTTTCTATCGTTTTTAGCAACTTTGTAAGAGTGATGGGTTTTTCAAGATAATCAAAAGCGCCTATTCGTGT
>NHFB01000032.1 GCA_002170285.1 Betaproteobacteria bacterium TMED100 | reverse complement strand
AGGAAAAGATGCAAGTTGTATATTAGCTACTTTAAAAAAAACATCTTTAATCAGCGTTTCAAAAATTTCCCTAATCTGAACTTCATTTAAAAAAGATGTCTCACAATCAATTTGTGTAAATTCTGGTTGTCTGTCAGCACGTAAGTCCTCGTCTCTGAAACACTTGGTGATTTGATAGTACCTGTCAAAACCGGCAACCATTAATAGTTGTTTAAAAAGTTGAGGAGATTGTGGCAAAGCAAAAAATTCTCCTCTGTTAATTCTGGATGGAACAAGAAAATCTCTAGCACCCTCTGGTGTGGATTTAGTCAAAATAGGAGTTTCAATGTCAAGAAAATCGTGTCCGTCTAAAAACTTTCTAACCTCTGAAGTCACTTTATGCCTAAGAAAAATATTCTTTTGCATAGATAAACTTCTCAAGTCCAATACTCTGTTGGTTAAACGTACTGTTTCTGACAAATTTTCATCATCCACAAGAAACGGGGGAGTTGCTGAGGGGTTTAAAACAACTATTTCAGAACATAATACTTCTACCTCACCACTTGTTAGGGACAAGTTTTCGCTGCCGTCAGGTCTTTTTCGAACATTGCCTTTCAGTTGAATACAGAACTCGTTTCTCAACTTTTCTGCAACTTCAAACATGATCGGAAAATCTGGATCACAAACTACCTGAGCAATCCCATATCTATCTCTTATGTCCAAAAAAATTACACCTCCATGATCGCGACGCCGCATGACCCAACCACAAAGTTGAACATCTTGACCTAGCTGGTCAACTGAAATTTTTCCACAAAAATTTGAACGCATAATTAATTACCTAAACTGATTTTGGTTGATTTTTATTAGTGTTTTTTGCGTCAGAGCCTTTAGATGCTTTTTTGGATTTAGTATCAGAGGACCCATTGTTTGATTTGTTTTTGTTTGTTGTTGGCAAATTTTTATCAGAAATTTTATCTTTAGGCTCCTTTTTTTGTCCATCACGAAAATCAGTGGCGTACCACCCAGAACCTTTTAAAACAAAACCTGCAGCAGTCAATTTCCGTGCAAAGCTATTTTTTCCACATTCAGGACAAATTTCCAAATGTTTGTCAGATAACTTTTGCAAAACATCTTTTGTGTAACCGCAGTTACTACATTCATAGGCATAAATTGGCATATTTAAAATTTCAAATTAATTGGTGATCAAAAAGGGATGTCGTCGTCAAGATCTTCAAAACCTTGAGGTTTTACATCATTAGATGATTTGGTTTGTTTCGTTTCGTTGTCTAATGATTTAATGTCATTAACTGATTCAGATTTATCCTCAGGTGCATTAGTAATTTGACTATCTCTTCCGCCCATCATTTTTAGTTGATCAGCAATAATTTCAGTTGAGTATCTTTTTTGGCCAGACTGTTGATCTTCCCAACTTCTAGTTTGAATTCTACCTTCAATATACACAGCCCCACCTTTTTTAAGATACTTTTCTGCAATTTCAGCGTTTTTATTAAATAATACAACCCTATGCCACTCAGTTATATCCTGCCATTCACCTGATTTATCTTTCGATCTGGAGTTTGTCGCTATCGAAATATTGGCTACAGGTGCCCCACCAGCTGTGTACCTTACCTCAGGATCTCTTCCAAGCCTGCCCAAAATCATTGCTTTGTTTAATGTACTCATTAGTATTCCTTAAAGAATTTAACCTATTTAACTGTTTGTAAACTTTTTGAGGCATAAACTTTGTCCTCTAAACCGAACGACACTAATAGCCATATTATTAGTAAAAGAATACTGAAGGAAAATAAGCCATTAACTCCAAATTTCCCAAAAAAATGACCTCCTATTAAACCCCCAGCGAATATTCCGATAGACTGCCAAGTATTATAAATTCCTAAAGCCAACCCTTTATGTTTGATAGAAGCAATTTTTGATACCCATGATGGCAAAAAAGCTTCAAGAAGATTAAAACCGACAAAATAAATACAAAGTCCGCAAACCCAAAGAACAAAAACTTCTTTTAAACCCCAGATAACACCAAGTGAGATTAAGATTAATACAATTGAAATAATAAAATATTTTTTCTGTTGTTTTTCTTTCTCAGATTGACTTATTACTAAATACATAATGAAAAAGGAAATTACTAGGACTGGCAAATAAATTTTCCAGTGGCTACTAACTTCAATACCGAAATTTAATATCAAACTAGGAACAATTAAAAACATTGCCGCCTGGGTGAACATTAGAAAAAAAATACTTAAATTCAACCGTAACATTTGGCTATTAAAAATTATAGTTTTGAAGGAGTAATTAGTCTTACTAAAACCAATATTTTTGCTATTTGACTTAATAACAGGAATTTTGAATACCAAAATGATNGCAAAAAGCCCAAGGATTCCAACAATATAAAATAAACCANCCAANCCAATTATCCCATATAGAACAGGAGCAAATACCAAGGAAATTACAAAGGATAATCCAATTGAAATTCCAACCATCGCCATTGCTTTNGTTCTTACCACNTCTCTTGTCAAATCAGCAAGAAACGCNCTAGCTGCAGCTGAGACAGCTCCNACACCCTGTAATGCCCTTGCAAAAATAAGAGAATAGNTACTTTCCGCATTTGCTGCCCAAAANCTAGCACATGTGAAAATTATTAAACCTAAAATAATTATGGGTTTCCTGCCATATTTATCGGATGCCATCCCAAATGGTATTTGAAAAATAGCCTGAGTAAGTCCATAAATCCCTATTACTAAGCCAACAACCAATGCATTTTCACCTCCAGAGGAAGCATTAAGGTCNACTGCTATAACAGGCATAATTAAAAAAAGTCCTAACATTCGCAGTCCATATACTGACGCTAATGTTATGACTGCTATTTTTTCCGAATTNGTAAATGAAATATTATTTGTCATATTCAACTATAGTAAAGTAAATATTTTACGATGCGACATGTATGCAACCCCATCCAATAATAAGAATCAGAGGTGCTCGCACCCATAACCTAAAAAATGTGAACGTAGATTTGAAACGGGAGTCCTTGGTTGTAATAACGGGAGTATCTGGNTCGGGAAAATCCTCATTAGCATTTGATACNCTTTACGCCGAGGGACAAAGAAGATATGTAGAATCNATCTCTGTGAATTCTCGTCAATTTCTACCCTTACTTCCAAAGCCAGATGTTGATTTAATTGATGGACTGTCACCTTCAATTGCTATTGAACAAAAATCATCCATTAACAACCCTAGATCTATCGTTGGAACNGTTACAGACATCTACGACCATTTGAGAGTTTTGTTTGCACGTGCAGGCACGCCTTTTTGTCCNAATCACCCAAAAATAAAATTAGAAAAANACTCTGCCTCACAAATTAATGACGAGTTAATGAATAATTTCTTGGGATCAAAACTTGAGATGTATGCAAGGATTATTGATAAAAAATCAATTAATTTTGAAAATATTTTTGATGACCTACGTGCAAAAGGTTTTGTTCGATTAAGGATTAAAACAAACGATACACCTTTTAAACTTTACGATATAGACCAAATTGTTAAACCGGAAAANGGTCAAAAATATACCATCGATGTATTAGTTGATCGTCTTATTNTTAAAAAGGAGCATCAGCAAAGAATATCTGAATCGATAGAAAGTTGTTTTCAACTAGGAAATGGTAGATTGATTACAGTCACCTCACCTACTGTAAAAGTTAACTCTAAAAATAACTCTTGCAAAACTATGACATTTTCTGCTGGGATGAATTGTAGTGAGTGCAACTTTACCATGGATGAACTAGAGCCTTCTTCTTTTTCATTCAATAAACCCCAAGGTGCCTGCTTGACTTGTAAGGGGCTTGGACAAATGGAAATTTTTGACCCTGAGAAAATTGTTCAATACGTAAGTGGCTCGCTTTCCTCCGGNGCTNTACCAGGCTGGGATCAACGAAATCAATATAATTTTGCTATTTTGGAGGGTCTTGCTGAAAAGTATAATTTCTCACTTAAAACCCCATTTGAAGAGTTATCTGATTCAGTCAAGAAACTACTTTTATACGGGGAAACATTAGAAACAAAAAACTCATTTAAAGGAATTATTGATGCTTATGAAAATTCCTGGGCAAAAGAAACACCTCAAGAAGTAAAAAATAAACTAATAAAATTTAGATCCTTGAAACCTTGTAAAGCTTGTAAAGGCAACAGACTTAATCAGGTTGGCTTGTCCGTCAAAATCAAATGTAGAAATGATTTTTTAAATATTTTTGANATAGTTAATATGTCAATACCCGAAGCAAAAANACACTTAGAGCAAATTGTAATTCCAAACAGCAAAAAAACTGTGGTTTCCTGTTTGCTTGAAGAAATAATAAATAGAATAAACTTTTTAGTNGAAATAGGATTGGGTTATCTTTCTCTGAGTAGAAATTCATCTACNCTATCTGGTGGAGAACTACAAAGAATAAGATTAGCAACACAAATTGGAGCTCGTTTATCAGGAGTTATGTATGTGTTAGACGAACCATCTAGGGGTCTTCATCAAAGAGATAATAAACGTTTAATAGATGCTTTAATTAAACT
The DNA here is from genome assembly GCA_002170285.1 of Betaproteobacteria bacterium TMED100. Classification (GTDB taxonomy): domain Bacteria; phylum Pseudomonadota; class Gammaproteobacteria; order Burkholderiales; family Burkholderiaceae_A; genus UBA7377. Next base: position 27,958 of record NHFB01000032.1, on the reverse strand, counting down.
AAGAAACTTAGGAAATACCGTAATCGTTGTTGAGCATGATGAGGAAACAATGAGAGTCGCAGACCAAATAATAGATGTTGGACCTGGCGCTGGTCAATTGGGTGGATCTATTCTTTGTTCTGGTGATTTTTTTAAAATTATTAAAGCTAAAAACTCTTACACTGCTGACTATTTAAATGGTTCGAGGAAAATCAAAATTCCAAATGTAAGAAAAGTCCCTGAAAACCGATGGTTTAAACTTTATGGCGCTCACGGAAACAACTTAAAGAACATTGATTTCAAAATGCCAATCTCCAGATTTGTTTGCATTACAGGAGTTTCTGGATCTGGAAAATCAAGTTTGATCAACGGCGTAATTTCTAAAGCAATTAAACTATCAAAAAATAAAACTTTTGCGGATGATCAAGCTTCACTCTCCTCTAACTTAAATTATTCATCAGTAGAGGGATTGGAATATTTTGAAAACTTAATTTCCGTAAACCAGAAACCAATAGGTAAAACTCCCCGAAGTAATCCAGCTACATATCTTGGTTTGTTTAACTATATTAGAGAAATTTTTGCATCTTGCAAAATGTCAAAAGAACGAGGTTATAGTCTCAGTAGGTTTTCCTTTAATTTAAAAGGAGGAAGATGTGAGTTTTGTCAAGGAGATGGGTCAACACGAATTGAAATGCATTTTTTACCTGATGTGTTTGTTAAATGTGATGTATGTAATGGAAAGCGATTTAGCAGAGAGACATTGGAAATAAGATGGAGGGGGAAAAATATTTTTGAAGTTTTATCAATGACTGTTGAGGAAGCTCATAAATTTTTCTTTTCAAGTTCTTTAATAGAAAAAAAACTTAAAACTTTAATAGATGTAGGACTTCATTATATTAGGCTAGGACAAAGCTCTACAACATTTTCAGGTGGAGAGGCACAAAGAATTAAACTGGCAAATGAACTTTCAAAAAGAAACACTGGTAGTACTCTCTATATTCTCGATGAGCCTACAACCGGACTTCATTTTCACGATATTGCAATATTACTCAAAGCTCTTTTTAAACTCAGAGATAGCGGGAACTCAATTTTAGTAATCGAGCATAATCTTGATGTTATTAAAACGGCCGACTGGGTAATTGATATGGGGCCTGAAGGAGGAAATGATGGCGGAAAGATAATCGCAGAAGGACCACCAGAAGAAATCGCGAAAAACAATAAAAGCTATACAGGCCATTACCTTAAGAAAATACTGTGATATGCATTTTATACAAATAATTAATTTGTTAAAGAAGTTTTTCCCATTAAAAACTCATCAATGGCCTTTGCAGATTGTCTACCTTCTCTGATAGCCCATACTACAAGCGATTGGCCTCTTCTCATATCACCAGCAGTAAAAACTTTTTTGACGTTGGTTTGATATGCTTTGTCACCTTCGCAGACAGCACTAGCATTTCCCCTGGTATCTTTAATAACACCAAAGGAGTCGAGAAGATAACTCATCGGAGATACGAAACCCATTGCGAGAAGTACAAGGTCAGCAGGATAGATTTCCTCACTTCCCTTGACCTCTTCAAATTTTTTACCTTTCCATTCAACCTTACAAGCTTTTAAGCCAACAACTTTTCCATTTTCTTCAATGAATTCCTTGGTTGCGATAGCAAACTCCCTATCACATCCCTCTTCATGACTAGAGGAAGTCCGGAGCTTTTGAGGCCAATAAGGCCAGACCAACTCCTTATCCTCTGAGTCAGGAGGAATGGGCATTAGTTCAAATTGAGTAACTGACTTTGCACCGTGTCTGTTAGAAGTTCCTACACAATCCGAACCTGTGTCACCACCTCCAATAACAACAACGTGTTTTCCATCAGCTCTGATTTGATGAGGTAAAACTTCCCCAGCATTAATTTTATTTTGTAATGGTAAAAATTCCATAGCATAATGAACGCCATTAAGGTTTCTACCCGGTACGGGAAGATCTCTTGGTTGTTCAGCACCACCTGACAAAAGTATTGCATCGAATTCACGTAAAACTTCTTTTGCGCTGATAATTTTATTTATATCGCCAGCTAGCTTGTCAACATTTTTTTCACTTGATACTAAAACACTTGTCCTAAATTCAACTCCTTCGTTTTCCATTTGCAAAACTCTTTTATCAATATGAGATTTCTCCATTTTAAAATCGGGAATCCCATACCTTAAAAGCCCTCCAATTCTGTTGTTTTTTTCAAAAACAGTTACTGAGTGACCAACTCTAGCCAACTGTTGAGCAGCAGCCATTCCAGCAGGTCCTGAACCTATAATGGCAACTTTTTTAAAGGTTTTAATTGCGGACGGTTTAGAATGAACAAGACCATGTTTCCATCCATAATCGATTATTGCCTGTTCTATTGACTTTATTCCAACAGGAAGATCATTGTAGTTTAAGGTACAAGCAGCTTCACAAGGTGCAGGGCAAACACGCCCAGTAAACTCCGGAAAATTGTTAGTGCTATGAAGAATGTCAAGAGCATTTTTCCAGTCTAAGTCATAAACAAGGTTATTGAAGTCAGGAATAACATTGTTCACAGGACATCCATTGTTACAAAACGGAGTTCCACAATCCATACACCTACCAGCTTGTCTTTTTGCTTTTTCTGGACTTAAATACTGAACAAACTCGCGATGATGATTGACCCTTAGTTTGGGGTCTTCATAATCTAACTCAACTCGCTCTAATTCCATAAAACCAATGGGATTTCCCATTCACTTCCCCCGACCAATAAATGATATTTACGTTATCTAGGCATCAAACTAAATGCTTAGTTCCCTTAATTTTATTTTTTTGAAGTTCTCCAAGAGCTCGTCTATATTCATGAGGAAAAACTTTTACGAAGTTTTTTAAATTTTTCCCCCAATTATTTAATATGCTTTTAGCCAGCACACTTTTTGTCCAGTGAAAATGATCTTCAATTAACTTCTTCAATTGTACTTCATCAAACTCTCCGAGGTGCATCAATTCTGGTGGACAATTTTCCTTTTGTTCTCGAGCTGACATTAAAGGTTCAAGAGCAACCATTGAAAGATTAGTATTCATTTTTAGCTGTTTGTTTGGATCAAATACATAAGATATACCACCTGACATGCCAGCTGCAAAATTTCTTCCGGTTGATCCGAGTACTACTACCGTACCACCAGTCATATATTCACATCCATGATCGCCCAAACCTTCAATAACTGCTTTTGCCCCTGATAACCTGACCGCAAAACGCTCACCCGCGACACCGCTAAAAAAAGCTTCGCCAGAAGTTGCACCATATAAAACTGTATTGCCAACTATGATGTTGTCATGCGATGGCCCAACAAAATCAGGGCTTGGACGAACAATTATTTTACCCCCTGACAGACCTTTACCTGTATAGTCATTAGCTTCGCCCTGAAGATTTAATGTAATTCCTCTAGCAAGAAATGCCCCAAATGACTGTCCCCCAGTGCCTTGCAAGTCAATTTTCAGAGTATTGTCTTCGAGCCCATCCGGATACCTTCTGATTAATTCTCCAGATAAAAGCGCCCCGACTGTTCTGTTGACGTTTTTAACATACTCTTTAAAAGAACTTTTTTTCTTGCTATTTAGTGTCACTTGCGATTTTTTTATTAAGATGTTGTCCAAGGCTTTATCTAATCCATGATCTTGCGTAGTTGTTTGTCTTATTTGTTTTTTATCGGCTAACGGGACATGGAAAAGTCTTGAGAAATCAAGTCCTTTAGCCTTCCAGTGTTCCAAGCCCTTTTTTGTATCCAATAGATTCGCATTTCCAACAAGATCATCAAACTTGGATACTCCCAATTTAGCCATAATTTGACGAACCTCTTCAGCCACAAAGAAGAAATAATTAACAACATGCTCAGGTTGTCCACTAAATCTTTTTCGTAGCTCTTTATCTTGAGTTGCAATTCCAACTGGACAGGTGTTCAGGTGACATTTTCTCATCATGATGCATCCCTCTGCTACAAGTGGCGCTGTAGCAAAACCCATTTCATCAGCACCTAAAAGACCTGCAATAACTACATCTCTACCAGTTTTCATCTGACCATCAGCTTGCAAACGGACTCTGTTTCTTAGGCCATTAATGACTAAAGTTTGTTGAGTCTCGGCTAAACCTATTTCCCAAGGAGAGCCAGCATGCTTAATTGATGAAAGAGGAGAAGCACCTGTGCCGCCATCATGACCAGCAATAACAATATGATCTGATTTTGCTTTTGCAACCCCTGCAGCAACAGTTCCAACACCTATTTCTGAAACTAGTTTTACAGAAATATCTGCCGTTGGTGAAACATTTTTTAGATCGTGAATTAGTTGAGCAATATCTTCAATCGAATATATNTCATGATGAGGTGGAGGCGAAATTAATCCTNCCCCCGGTACAGAGTATCTAAGCGAGCCAATGTATTCAGAAACTTTTCCCCCGGGTAATTGACCGCCTTCACCNGGTTTTGCTCCCTGTGAAATCTTGATTTGTATTTGGTCAGCCGATGCCAAGTACTCAGTTGTAACACCGAANCGACCAGAAGCTACTTGTTTNATTTTTGACCTGAGACTATCATTTTTTTTCAAAACAATTTCAGATTGTATATCTGCATTTGGCAAGATCTTCGATAATAATGAGCCATTTTCNATTAAATTTTTTCCAAGCATCTCTGACCTATAGCGATACTTATCCTCACCTCCTTCGCCCGTATTNGATTTGCCTCCTAATCTGTTCATGGCAATAGCCAATCCAACATGAGCCTCAGTAGATATAGACCCAAGAGACATTGCCCCAGTGGCAAACCTTTTTACAATTTCTGATGCCGGCTCTACGTCAGCTATCGNAATAGAGTTAGAGCTNTCTGACCTGAGGGAAAAAAGACCTCTAAGTGTCATATGCCTTTCATTTTGATTATTAATTATCTGAGCAAATTCCTCATAGGAGGACCAATCATTTCCTCTAACACTNTGTTGAAGTTTTGCTATCGCATCTGGAGTCCACATGTGTTGCTCACCCCTAACACGCCATTCATATTCACCTCCAACATCCAAGATATGTGCGGGTTTAATCGTATTTTCAAAAGCTTTTTTATGAACACGTAATGCTTCCTCAGCGATTTCAAATACACCTACACCCTCTACCGCACTGCTTGTACCTGAAAAATACTTATCAATAGTGTCTTTATTAATTCCAACTATCTCAAAAATTTGAGCTCCACAATATGACATGTAAGTTGAAATACCCATCTTGGACATTATCTTTGAAAACCCTTTACCNATAGCCTGAATATAATTTTTAATGGCATCATCTTCACTTATTTTATTTGCAGATTTAGAGGCTATGTCTNTGATAGTTTCAAGAGCAACATATGGATGAACAGCTTCAGCTCCATATCCTGCCAAAGTAGCAAAGTGATGAACCTCTCTTGCAGAACCAGTTTCAACAACTAGTCCAGTTTGAGTTCTCAAACCTTCTTGGACTAGATGTTGATGAACTGCTGACAAAGCTAGCAAAGCCGGCATCGCTACCGAGTCACATGAAATACTTTTATCACTCAAGATCAAAATATTAAACCCATCTTTAACGGCATCTGCTGATGCCGCACACAAACTCGAAAGCTGTGCCTCAATTCCTTCACTACCCCATTCAACTGGAAAACATATGTTTAAAACTTTACTTTTGAATTTATTTTTAGTGAGGTGGTGAATAATTTTCAGTTTTTTTATATCTGAAAAATCCAATATGGGTTGTAACANCTCTAAACGAGGAAGAGGGTTAATTTGATTAATATCTAAAAGATTGGGTCTAGGTCCAATATAACTAATTAAAGACATCACTATTGATTCTCGGATTGGATCAATTGGCGGGTTGGTTACTTGGGCAAATAACTGCCTGAAGTAATTATATAAAACCTTATTGTTACTAGATAAAACAGCAAGTGGAGTATCGTTGCCCATTGAGCCTGTACCCTCTTGTGCATTCATAAGCATTGGAGTGAGCAAAAACTTGACGTCCTCTTTTGAGAAACCAAAAGCTTTCTGTTTTTCTAATAAAGTAGTGTTATAAATCTCCTCAGTTTCTGTTACTACGGACACTTTTAAGTTCTTTAATTTTACTGTTAAATTTTCCACCCAACTTTTAAATGGTCGTGCTTTAGCAATAGTGTTTTTTAATTCCTCATCATCAATTAATCGACCCTGCTCTAGATCAATTAAAAACATCTTGCCTGGCTGTAATCTCCATTTTTTAACAATTGAACTTTCAGAAATTGGCAAAACACCTGTTTCAGATGCCATAACTACAAATCCGTCATCAGTAACGCAATATCTGGAAGGCCTTAGTCCATTTCTGTCAAGGGTGGCTCCGATTTGTTTCCCGTCAGTAAAAACCATAGAGGCAGGACCATCCCAAGGCTCCATCATNGGGGCAAAATACTCATAAAAAGACCTTCTGTCAATTTCCATCAGATTATTTTGTTCCCAGGGTTCAGGCATCATCATCATGACAGCCTGAGAGAGAGGGTACCCAGAGGCTGTTAATAGCTCTAAACAATTATCAAATACAGATGTATCGGATTGACCAAGTTCATTAATTGGATAAAGTTTTTTTAAATCATCTCCCAGGACCGGGGAACTCATCACTCCTTGTCTTGCCCTCAACCAATTAAAATTTCCNTTAACAGTGTTTATTTCACCATTATGCGCCACCATCCGAAATGGATGAGCCAGTGACCATTCCGGAAAGGTGTTAGTTGAAAACCTTTGGTGAACTAAAGCAAGTGCAGATNCACATTTTTTATTCTTAAGGTCAAGATAAAATTCGCCAACTTGATTAGATAGTAGCAAACCTTTGTATACGATAGTACGACTGGAAAAGGAAGGAATATAAAACTCCTTACCATGTTTTAAATTTAATTTTTTTATATCAGCATAGGCAGATTTTCTGATAACAAGTAATTTACGCTCAAGTGCGTCTTGAACGGTAGTTTCTGGACCTCTGCCAACAAAAAATTGTCTTATAACTGGTTTTTTTTCTACTACTCTGGGTGAAATGGGCATGCTATCGTCAGTTGGGACATCTCTCCAGCCCAGCAATCTTTGCCCCTCAAGTAGTATTGATCTGTTAATGGATTTCTCACAGGCTAGTCTTGAAGCTTTTTCTTTAGGCAAAAACACAATACCCACACCATATTCACCTTCACCCGGAAGATCAATTCCCTGCTTTTTCATCTCGGACTTAAAAAAATTGTGGGGTATTTGAATTGTAATACCCGCCCCGTCACCCATTAGTGGATCAGCTCCAACAGCGCCTCTATGGTCAATATTTTTAAGTATATCAAGACCTTTCTCAATTATTCCATGGGTTTTTTTTCCTTCAATCTGAGCAATAAAGCCAACTCCACAAGAGTCATGCTCATAAGCAGGATTGTATAAGCCAAATTTTTCAGCAAGATGTTTATTCATTTTTTAGATGAAATTTAATGGGAACACTAATATATACTATTTTTGAAGATTAAAGACCATAAACTAAATCAAACAAACCCAACAGGAGAGGGCCAAATAACCTTTTTTGGGAACCATTTTTCATGAAGTGACGCTGCATGTCGATCGGTCATTGCGGCGATAGTATCTGCAATAACTCTCAAACGTTTAACGTCATAATGCTCTTTTGAGTCGTTTATCATTTTAAAAAATAAATTCTCAATCACCTCTTCAGCAACAGACGTCATCTCCATAACACTTGGATGTTTATACATTTGATCATGCAAAAATTTTTTTAACTTTGAAACATTTTCTTTCATATAACTAGAAAAACCCACTAAAGGCTTTGAAAAAGTCCTTACATCTTCAATTGAATATAGATTTGCATTGTGTAAATTACTAATAGAGGTAAGGACTAAGTCATCAACTTGAGCACTTATCATTCTTCTGATAATCTCGGATTGTCTGCGATTTTTTTCTATGTCAGGATATAGTTCATCAACTATCGTAGCTTGCTCCATTGCTGTCGGGATATGCAACACATCATCTAAACATAACAACCCTGCCCTTAGTCCATCATCAAGGTCGTGATGGTTATATGCCACCTCATCAGCTAAGTTTGCCAATTGTGCTTCCAAACTTGGATTTCCCCCATCAATAAATCTTTTAGCTACATCACCTAATTTTTTTGCAGCATTTTTCGAGCATCTTTTTAATATTCCCTCTCGTGTTTCAAAAGATAAATTTAAACCATCAAATTTTGCATATTTACGTTCAAGTAAATCCACAATCCTTAAGCTCTGAATATTATGTTCAAAGCCATTTGAAATAGAGTCAATTTTTTTCATACATCTATTCAAAGCAAATTGACCAGCATGACCAAAAGGAGTGTGGCCCAAATCATGGGACAAACATAATGCTTCTGTTAAATCCTCATTTAAATATAACCTCCTTGCACATGTTCTGGCTATTTGTGAGACCTCTAAACTATGAGTCAATCTGGTTCTAAATAAATCACCCTCATGATTTATGAAAACCTGCGTCTTGTGCATCAATCTTCTAAAAGCACTGGAATGTAAAATTCTATCCCTATCTCTCTGAAAATTTGTTCTGCCTTCAGATGAGGGTTCCTCAAATCTCCTTCCTTTAGAGGAAGAAGAATTTGCAGAAAGAATGGACAAATTCAATTTTGTACTCAAAATAAAGCCTCAGTAACAATTTCTTCATTAACAGGCAATAATTTCGCTTGTCCGATTTTTTCAAGAACAACATAGTAAATTGTCTTGTTTTTTATTTTTTTATCATTTGACATTAACTTAAAATATTTTTCTTTTGGCCAATCTGGCCACACAGTGGGAAGGCCTGCAAGTTCTATTAAACGAGTAACTCTACTCTCATCACTTTTGCTTATCAATCCAAGTTGGACAGATAATTTAGATGCCATCACGATTCCACAACCCACCGCCTCTCCATGGAGCCAATGTCCATAACCATAACCATTTTCAATAGCATGTCCGAAAGTGTGGCCAAAATTCAAAAGAGCTCTTTTGCCGTTTTCTTTTTCATCTAACTCAACAACCTTTGCTTTAATTTCGCAGGATTTTTTAATAGCATGAGCAAGTGTATCTGATGACCTATCTAATAAATGATGAATATTTTTTTCTATCCAAATAAAAAAATCTGAATCGACTATACATCCGTATTTAATAATTTCTGCCAGGCCAGAGTGAAATTCTCGATTAGGCAAAGTTTCAAGGGTTTCGATATCAATAATTACCTCTTTGGGTTGATAAAATGCACCAATCATATTTTTACCCAGTTCATGGTTAACCGCAGTTTTACCACCAACAGATGAATCCACCTGTGAAAGCAGAGTAGTTGGGATTTGCACAAAATCTATCCCCCTTTGAAAACATGCAGCAGCAAAACCAGCCATGTCTCCAATCACACCCCCTCCCAAAGCCACAAGAACAGCATCACGATTGATTCTCTTAGTTAACATCTCATCAAATATAGTTATTAAAACTGTAAATGATTTATTTTTTTCGCCATCTGGNAGAACTATCTGCATATATTCAATATTATTATTTTTAAAAAAAGATGTCATTTTTTTGGAATGTAATGGCCCAACAATATCGTTAGTAACTAATACCACTTGCCGATTTTGAAAACTTTTCAGTAGGTAGTTTTTATCATGCAACAAACCATTTCCAATAGAAATTGGATAACTTCTTTTACCTAAGTCAACTTTAATTTTGGAAAACAGCTTTATGCTCATACTTAAAAGAATTTCCTTTAAATTTTTATTTTAAATTTTGTTTTGATTTTATTGTTGATTCCAAGTTGGCCACTAACTGCTTAACTTGCATATTGCCGCCAATCATGACGTGGTCTGCTAACTTACGATAAATTGGGTCCCTCTGGTAAAACAAACTTTCTATTGTTTTTTTTAAATTTTTTGAATTCCTTAAGATTGGTCTGGAGTCGTCTGTCTTAAGCCTCTTCCAGACCGATATAGGCTCTGAGAACAAATATACGACAAATCCTTTGCTGAGCAAATTTCTATTTTGTAATTGAATTGGTGCTCCCCCACCAGTGGCAATGACTTGTTTTTTTTTATTCATTACCTCCTCAATAATTTTTTGTTCTCTGTTTCGAAATCCTTTTTCGCCTTCTACTTCAAAAATAACGCTAATCGTTGTTCCACAACGTTTTTCAACTAATTGATCGGTATCAACAAATGTCCAACCGATCCTACTTGCGAGGTTTTTTCCAACCGTGCTTTTTCCAGCGCCCATTAAGCCAATTAAGACTATATTCTCCATTTTTTGTTCCTCACTACAATTTCAGTCTAACAGGGGATACACTCTATAGTGTGATTAGGTATTTAACAATCTTCTGTCTATGTGGTGCATTCTCTATCCTCAGTGTTATTGCGGTAACCGGGGTGGTTTTTGCTACTGCATCTCCCAAAATACCAGAAGTTTCTAAATTACTAAATTATCAACCAAAAATGCCATTAAGAATTATGACTGCTGATGGTGTCCAAATAGCCGAATTTGGAAGAGAGAGACGAAAACTAGTTGATTTTAATGAAGTACCTAAAGTTCTAATTCAAGCGATTTTGGCAGCAGAAGACGATCGTTTCTTTAAACATCAGGGAATAGACATTAATGGAATACTAAGGTCTGCAATTAACAATATTTTAAAAGGTAGCAAAGCCCAGGGTGGAAGCACCATTACTATGCAAGTTGCTAGGAATTTTTATTTGTCCTCTGAAAAAACATTTACTCGCAAAATTTATGAAGTACTTCTAGCCTTAGAGATCGAAAGAAAATTATCCAAGAAACAAATACTCGAACTTTATATCAATCAAATTTACTTGGGCAAACGTGCATACGGTTTTGCATCAGCAGCACAAATATATTTTGCAAAATCATTGAATAAAATCAATATCGCTGAAGCTGCAATGCTTGCTGGTTTACCAAAAGCTCCATCTGCATTTAACCCATACACAAACCTAAGAAGAGCAACATTGAGACAACGTTACGTTCTTGGCAGAATGTACAAATTGGGAAATATTTCTTTGTCGCAATATCAGAAAGAATTTAACAGAAAACTTATTTTCAAAAAAGGAATGGGACAGAGATTTGCAAATATTTTTCCAGTTAAAGCTGACCATTTGGCTGAAATGGTTAGACAGCAAGTTTTTAGCGAATTTGGTGAAAAAACTTATAACCTTGGCTTGACAGTTTTTACCACTATTAGAGCTGATGAACAACGTGCTGCTCATATGGCACTAAGAAGCGGTGTTTTGTCATATGATAAGAAAAATGGTTACAGAGGTCCTGAGGCATTCATCAAATTACCAAACGATCCTAATTCTGCCAACGAAGTTATCGCAGATAAACTCTCATCTGTGTCTGATAGTCTTGATATATTAGCTGGAATTGTCACCAAAATAGAAAAAAGTAAAATTACCGTATCAAGAGGTGAAAACAAACCAATTATTTTAAAAAGATCGAATACAAAATTTGCCGAAAAATTTTTCACAAAACAAACCCCTCAAAAAAAAAGAATACGACGTGGATCTCTTATCAGAATCAAACCCAGTAATGAAAATAATAAAGAATACGAAATCACCCAACTTCCTGAGGCCCAAGCGGCACTTGTAGCAGTTCAAACAAACAATGGCGCTATTAGAGCGTTAGTTGGGGGATTTGATTTTCAATCAAATAAATACAATAGAGTTACTCAGGCATACAGGCAACCTGGCTCTGCAATCAAGCCATTTATCTTTGGAGCAGCATTAGAGAAAGGATTTTCTCCAAAAACACTTATTAATGACCTTCCTATCAACTTCAGTCCTGAGTCAACTGGTGGAACTCTATGGGAGCCAAAAAACTTCAATAATCTTTATTTGGGTCCTATAAGTATGAAAGAGGCTCTAACTAAATCTCAGAACATGGTTTCAATTCGAATAGTAAAAAAAATCACTCCAAAATTCAGCCAAGATTACATCTCACGATTTGGTTTTGAAGCAAAAAAAAATCCACCTTTGTTTTCTCTGGCACTCGGTGCTGGGGCAATTACCCCACTTCAACTTGTTGCTGGATACAGCTCAATAGCTAACGGTGGATTTTTCATAAAGCCCTATTTTATTGATCGAATTCTTGACTATTCAGGAAATTTAGTTAGGAGATATGAACCTTTACTTGCCGGAAATGAAAAATATCGAATTATCGACGCTCGTCATGCATACATTCTTCATAACATGTTAAGTGATGTGGTCGATTCTGGAACTGCAAGAAAAGCCAAAGTTTTAGAGAGGCCAGATATAGCTGGAAAAACCGGAACAACTAATGATGCTATAGATGCTTGGTTTGCAGGTTACCAACCAGCAATATCGGCTGTTACTTGGTTTGGATATGACAATCCCAAGTCTTTAGGAGAGAAACAAACAGGAAGCGGAATAGCACTTCCAATATGGATAGACTTTATGAAAGAGATACTTAAACGACAACCAATCGTTTTNAAGCCAGAACCTCCTGGAATTATTCGNATTAATGACGGATTATTTACNTCTGAAAGTCTCCCAACTAGCCAAAATGATTCGTTAGACGTTAAGCTGTTAGACTTCGAATGAAATTTTCGAGAGCCTACATGAATGGTCAAGAAAAATCTCATTGAAGCTACCATGTCCTCTGCTGTCATTCCACAAATTATTTTCCAAATTAAAATGAAATGCACCCAGCTCTGAAGCCATCCAAAGCTGTAACATGGGAGTTTGAGCATTTATGATTATTTTTTTTTCGTTTTCAAACTCAACTTCGAGAACATTAGCATCTCTCGTTAATTCTATAGCAAGGTCATGTTGTTCATTCCATGCATCAATAAGGGCCTCAACATAATGAAATGTTTTGTCTATTTCATGGAGAAACTGTGTATCATTCATAAGCATTTTTTTTTAAAATCAATGATAATTATCCTCTTTAATTACACAAAATTGAACATCCAGTGAAAAATATTTTCCTATTGATTTATCTGTTTGTTGTATGCTTTGCAATTTCTTCATGTGGGCAGAAAGGCCCTCTAGTNCTNCCAAAAAAACAATTTGACATACAAGNNAAAGACAAAGTGGATGACAAAACAAATGAACCACAAAAAGCAAAACAATAATTTTAGTAATCATATGAACATTAACAAAAACACCCTACCCTCATCTTTCAAAATTCTAAATGGTAAATTGTTTTGTGAATCAGTTGAGATTGAAATGTTAGCATCAAAATTTGGAACGCCAATTTTTATTTATTCAGAAAGAGCAATTTGTGAAGCTTTTTCAAAAATAAAAAANGCAGTCGCAAAATGGCCTGTCGAAATTTGTTACGCTGTAAAAGCTAACCCAAATCTTGGAATATTAAAGTTACTCGGAAGCCTCAACTCTGGATTTGATGTGGTTTCAGGTGGCGAGCTTTCNAGGGTTTTNAAAGCTGTAAAAAATCCAAAAAAAATTGTTTTTTCTGGTGTTGGTAAATCCGAGGAGGAACTAGAGCTTGCCATTAGATCTANAGTTTTTTGTATTAATGTTGAGAGTATTTCGGAATTATTTACACTTAATAAAGTGTCAAAGAAAAATAAAGTTTTAACTCCTATTTCAATTAGAATCAATCCCGATATTGACCCTAAAACACATCCATATATTTCAACGGGACTCAAAGACAATAAATTTGGATTATCTTTGAGTCAGGCAAAAGAAGCCTATAAAATTGCGGCAGAACTTACTAATTTAAAAATAATAGGGATAGACTGTCATATTGGATCACAAATCACAGATAAAGACCCATACGTTGAATCAACAAATAAACTTTTAAAATTCGTCGATTCAGTTGATGAAATAGACAAAACNAATTTCCATATAGACTTAGGTGGTGGGATTGGTATTTGTTACGANGATGAAGAACTTCCAATTTTAAATGATTTTTTTTCGTCAATATTGCAACCCATTGAAGAATGGAGCAAAAAAAAATCACTCAAAACTCCCAAAATAATTTTCGAGCTGGGAAGANCAATTGTCGGGCCAGCTGGTCTCATCGTTTGCAAAGTTATAGCACTAAAAAAAGGAAATGATGAAAATGACAAAAATTTTATTGTAGTAGACGCTGCTATGAATGATTTAATGAGACCTGCACTATACAATGCATATCATGAAATTTTTCCAATTATTAATTTGCAAAATAGTCAGTCAAAAATACGTTGGGACATAGTTGGACCAATTTGTGAAACAGGAGACTGGTTAGGAAAAGATCGACAGATAAATACAAGACAAGGTGAGAGACTAGCAATCGCCTCTGCAGGCGCGTATGGATCATCAATGGCATCAAATTATAACAGTAGACCTAAACCTACTGAAATACTAGTTAAAGAGTCTGGTTCTATAAAAATACTCAAGAGAAGAGAGTCCTTTGAGGACATGATTAGAAACGAAATTTAAAAAAATTTTTTTAAATCCATTCCTCTGTATAAGCTTGATACTTCGTCTTTATAGCCATTGAAAATAAGCGTTTTTTTTCGCTTAGAGAAAATTCCACCACCTATTCGTCTTTCAGTTTGTTGAGACCATCTTCTGTGAGGAACATTTGGGTTAACATTCGAATAAAATCCATATTCGCTAGGTGCAGAATCGACCCAACTTGTCATAGGCATTTTTTCTAAAAATTTTATCTTGACTACCGATTTGGCACTTTTAAAACCGTATTTCCAGGGNATAACAATTCTAACTGGAGCCCCATTTTGTTCTGGCAACCTCCTCCCATAAAGGCCAAATGTCATGAGGGTTAGTGGATGGTATGCTTCGTCAATTCTTAACCCTTCTCGATATGGCCAATTCAAAACTGGGTTAAACCCACCAACCCCTGGCATCTGATTTGGGTCCGCCAAAGTTGTAAACTCCACAAATTTTGCAGAACCTAATGGCTGAACTTTTTCAAGCACTTTTTTTAGAGAATAACCTACCCAAGGAATAACCATTGACCAGCCTTCTACACATCTTAGACGATATATTCTTTCTTCCATAGAGGAGATTTTAAGTAATTCCTCGTAACTAATTGTTTTTTCTTTTAACACCAGTCCAGATATCTCAACTGACCAAGGATCTACTTTGAGTAATTTTGGAGCATATTTACTTGGATCAGACTTGCCAGTTCCAAATTCATAAAAATTATTGTAGGAAGTGACATCAGAAAAATTTGTGACTGGATTAAGTTTATAGAGGCTTTTTTTGTGTTTAATTTTATCCAAAGAGGAACTTTTCGAATAAACCTCCTGCATCGGAACAACAGTAAGATTTGTTGCCGCTAAAGTTGCAAATGCTGATTTTATGAGAAGTCTTCTGTTGTCATAATCTTTTTGATCAGTAATCTGTGATGATAAATTTTCTCCAGAGACTTTTTTTGAGGACAATATCAACATTGCTTAATTAGAGTATTACCTTAAACCTGCCAAATATTCAGAAACTGCTTTTATTTGTTCATCCGACATTCTCTTGGAAATAGACATCATCTGCTTATTGTTTGCTCTAGTGCCTTTTTTATAAGACAAAAGGGTTGAAGTAGTGTATTCGGTGTATTGACCTGCAAGCCGTGGATACTGACTAGGAATGCCAGCACCTTTTGGGCCGTGACAGGAGGAACATGCGGGTATTCCGTTTTCAACATCACCTCCTTTATACAAAGACTCGCCCTTTAATGCTAAGTCCTTGTTTTTTGTAAAAGAGGGACGTATTTTTTGTTGGTTGTAATAAGCGGCAACATCGGCAATCTGCTCATCGTTTAAACCAGAGGCAAAACCCAGCATTATGGCATTCTCCCTCATAGCCTTTTCATTTCCTTGTTTTACTTGAAAATTATGTAATTGCTTTTGAATATAGGCATCATGTTGGCCAGCTAAAATCGGGTTTATTGGAATAATGCTATTACCATCACTACCATGACAACCAGCACAAACTCCCCCTGCGATTTGTTTACCTTTGTTAGGATCTGCTTTATATGCAACAGGATTTTGAGACGTATCACTTTGNGCAATTTGAGGACAAAAGCTTAATGTAATAAAGGAAATTAACAGTAGTGCTCCGCTTGGATTGATAAGTTTTCTTGCAACATTTGAGGAGGAAAAATGAATCCTCTGAACTAAAAAACCAACCTTGTTTGTTAAAACCAAAAAATGGATCATGAACAAAGCCCCCTTTATTATTTGTTCTAATANAAAACTACAAAATGCTCACAATATCAAAAAACTATTAAGATAGGTTTTAACACTGAAAAATTAANTTAATATTATAGATGACTACTACAAAACCAAAAAGTGTTGAATTTTTTTTGCAGAATGTTTCTTTTTTAAAAAGTACAACTGATCCCGACAATTTTCCACCCGAAAACNTACCAGAGATTGCAATAGTTGGAAGATCTAACGCAGGGAAAAGTTCCGTTTTAAATACACTTTGTATGAGAAAACAGCTTGCTCATACTTCCAAAACACCCGGCAAAACCAAATTGATAAATTTTTTTTCAATTAACTACAGCCAAAATGAAATAGCTAGGATAATAGACTTACCTGGCTACGGTTATGCAAATGTTGACAAATCAACCAAAAAATTTTGGAAAAACTCTNTACTTAATTTTCTACTAGAAAGAAGAAGTTTGATTGGAATAATTTTAGTCACAGACNTAAGACATCCATTGGGTAATTTGGACCTACAACTACTACATAAACTATCCCACAGAATGTTGTATTTCCACATATTGTTTAATAAGTCAGATAAACTAAACAACTCAAATCGTATTAATAATGTGCAGGTAGCTATGAAGTCTCTTCCATTTGAACTGTCAAAAATTAATAGCAAAACCTCTTATTCTGCTTTTTCTTCAACAAAAAAAAAGGGGGTTAACGAACTTTTTTCTGTTTTAAAACTATGGATTGACGGTCTTAACTAAATTTATACAAATTAACTCTTTGATATGTCAAAAAAAATAGGATAAGTACTTTGAAAANATTTCCGAGCACAAGACCCAGAAGGAACAGGCTAGATAATTGGGGTAGAAGGCTGACTGCCGAAAATACTCTCTCAACAAGCGATTTGATCNTACCTTTATTTCTGCTCGATGGGGAAAAAAAGAAAGAAGAAGTTCAATCCATGCCAGGTGTATTTAGATATTCTTTAGACGAGTTATTATTAGAAATTGACTCCATAGTTAAAAAAAACATTCCACTCATAGCACTTTTCCCAAATATAGAGCAGCATTTAAAAGACTTAAATGGTTCAGAGGCACTCAATTCTAATGGAATTGTACCTAGAGCCATTTCCAAAATAAAAAAAGAGTTTCCCGAACTTGGCGTAATGACTGACGTTGCTCTAGACCCTTACACCTCTCACGGTCAAGATGGAATCGTAAACGATAACGGTTATGTCTTAAATGATCAGACAGTTGAAATTTTAAAAAAACAGGCCATATTACATGCTGAAATGGGGGTTGATATAGTTGCTCCCTCAGATATGATGGACGGTCGCATAGGTGTCATCAGAGAAGCACTTGAGAGTGAATCACACTCGTTGACAAGAATTATGGCTTATTCTGCAAAGTATGCATCAAGTTTCTACAGTCCATTCAGAGACGCTGTTGGTTCAACAAAAAATCTAAGTGGATTTGACAAGAAAAACTACCAAATGAACCCCTCTAATTCTGATGAGGCTCTTTTAGAGGTGGAGCTTGACATCTGCGAGGGTGCCGATATGGTCATGATAAAGCCTGGTTTGCCATATTTAGATATCATCCAAAAAATTAAAACAAGTTTCAAGATGCCAACATTTGCATACCAAGTAAGTGGCGAATACTCCATGATCAAAGCTGCTTCAATCAATAATTTCTTAGACGAGAAGAGTATTGTTATGGAAACGCTTATTTCATTTAAAAGGGCGGGCTGTGACGGAATACTGACTTACTTTGCACCATCTGCTGCAGTTTGGATAAATGAAAACAAAAATTAAACCAAGCTTTCCAATAATTAATTTGAATCTTCAACAATTTCTGGACGATCTACAAGCTCCATAAGTGCCATTGGTGCAGCGTCTCCATCACGAAAACCGTTTTTATAAATTCTGCAATATCCACCAGGTCTGTTTGCATATCTTGGGCCAAGTTCATTAAAAAGTTTTACGACCATATTTCTATCTCTGAGTCTGGCAAAAGCAAGTCTTTTATTAGAGACGCTTGGTGATTTACTCAAAGTAATTAAGGGCTCTAAAACTTTTCTCAGCTCTTTGGCTTTAGGGAGGGTAGTCTTGATTCTTTCATGTAATATCAACGAATTAGCCATATTTCTAAACATAGCCATTCTATGGCTAGAAGTTCTATTTAATTTTCTTAATCCATGTCGATGCTTCATTTTATGCTACTCCGATCAGTGCTCAAATCCAGTTGGTGGCCAATTTTCAAGCTTCATTCCCAAAGTAAGCCCTTTGGTTGCTAATACTTCTTTTATTTCATTCAACGATTTACGTCCTAGATTAGGAGTTTTTAAAAGTTCGTTCTCCGATCTTTGAATGAGATCACCAATATAATAAATAGACTCAGCCTTTAAACAGTTAGCAGACCTGACAGTTAATTCTAAGTCGTCAACAGGTCTCAACAAAGTAGGATCAAATTGTTGTCCTTTTGGTTGCTCATCCTCCGGCTCACCTTTATCCAATGCGGCGAAAACTTTCAACTGTTCAACTAAAATCCTTGCTGCTTGTCTGACTGCATCCTCAGGGCTAATCACACCATTAGTTTCAACTTCCATAACTAATTTATCCAAGTCAGTTCTTTGCTCAACTCTTGCATTTTCAACCAAGTAACTAACTCTTTTTACAGGAGAGAAAGAAGCATCAATAACTATTTTACCTATTGTTTTAGTTTCTTCATCATCATACCTGCGAAAGTTTCCTGGTACATAACCTCTACCTTTTTGAACTCTGATCTGTAAATCTAGCTCAGCTTCTTTTGATAAACGTGCAACCAAATGGTCCGGGTTAATAACTTTGACATCATGTGGTAGTTCAAAATCGCCGACAACTATNTTTCCTGGGCCACTTTTCTTTAATANCAANAGCACATCATCTCTTCCCTCAAGCAAGAAAACAGCCTCTTTCAAGTTAAGAAGAATATCAACAACATCTTCTTGAACACCTTCTATTGTTGAATACTCATGTAAAACACCACCTATTTGAACTTCAGTAACAGAGTAACCTTCCATTGAAGACAACAAAACTCTTCTTAAGGCATTTCCAAGGGTGTGACCAAACCCTCTTTCAAAAGGCTCCATAACTACTTTTGCTATATTTTCACTCAGAATTTCAACATCAATTATCCGAGGCTTTAACAATTGGTTTTGCATAAAAANATTTCCTTAATTCTTTAATTTACCTTCAAAAACTTAACGAGAATACAGCTCCACAATCAAGCTTTCATTAATATCAGGAGGCAAATCATCTCTTTCAGGAACTCTTTTAAANGTACCTTCTAATTTTTTTGAATCTACTGATACCCAGTCAGGCATTCCTATTTCTTCTGCTAATTCCATAGCGGATTTGACTCTTTCTTGTGCCTTAGCCTTCTGCGTTAGNGAAATAATGTCCTCAGGTTTTACTCGGGCGGAGGGAATATTNGTTCTTACACCATTGATTAATACACCTCTATGGCTTACAAGTTGGCGGGCTTCTGCTCTAGTAGAACCAAACCCCATCCTGTAAACCACATTGTCAAGTCTTGACTCTAAAAGTTGTAAAAGGGTTTCCCCAGTATTTCCTTTCATAGAGGAGGCGGCAAAGAAATATTTTCTAAATTGCCGCTCAAGTGTTCCATAAATTCTTTTGACTTTTTGTTTCTCTCTAAGTTGTTTACCGTAATCAGATGATCTTGCCCCAGAAACTCTGCCATGCTGGCCAGGTTTGCTATCTTGCTTGCACTTTGTGTCTAAAGCCCTACGAGCACTTTTAAGATAAAGATCTGTACCTTCTCTCCTCGACAACTTACATTTAGGTCCGCGATAACGTGCCAATCTGATTTTCCTTTCTTGCTATTAATAACAAAGTTAAATTCGACGTCGCTTTGGAGCNCGACACCCATTATGAGGAACCGGAGTTACGTCTGAAATTTGGGTAATCCTCATGCCCAATGAATTCAGTGCCCTGACTGTTGATTCTCTACCAGGACCAGGCCCTTTAATCCTAACCTCTATATTTTTGACTCCACATTCCAAAGCTACTTTACCAGCAGTTTCAGCCGCAACTTGAGCAGCAAAAGGCGTGCTTTTTCTACTTCCTTTAAAGCCAGCTCCACCACTAGTAGCCCAACACAAGGCATTCCCTTGGCGATCGGTAATTGTGATAATTGTGTTGTTAAATGATGCATGAATATGAGCTATTGCATCAAGAACATTTTTTCGAAGTTTTCTCTTAGTACGACTAGATCCACTTGATTGGCTTTTACTCATTACTTAAAATTCTCCTATTTCTTAAGGGTAATGCTGCCCTTTCGTGGGCCTTTTCTTGTTCGAGCGTTAGTCCTTGTTCTCTGTCCGCGAACAGGCAGACCTCTTCTATGTCTCATACCTCTGTAGCATCCTAAATCCATAAGTCTTTTAATACTCATGGAAACCTCTCTTCTTAAATCACCTTCAATTGTTAACTTTAAAACCTCTGACCTTATCTTTTCTAGTTCAGAGTCATCTAAGTCTTTAATTTTTTTATTGCGTGGAACTCCAGCTAAGTCACAAATCTTTTTTGAGGTGGTTCTACCTACACCATAGATAGCAGTTAAACCAATTTCAACATGCTGGTGATTAGGTATGTTTATTCCTGCAACTCGCGCCATGGGATTGTCCTTTTTAGCCTTGTCTTTGTTTATGACGAGGATCAACACATATTATTCTTACAACCCCACGTCTTCTAATAACTTTACAATTTCTACATATTTTTTTAACTGATGCCATTACTTTCATAATACTCTCCAAAAATTAGGACTTAATATTTGTTATTTAGCTCTAAATATAATCCTAGCTCTAGTCAAGTCGTATGGTGTTAACTCAACTGTAACTTTGTCACCAGGGAGAATTCGAATATAATTCATTCTCATTTTTCCTGAAATATGCCCTAAAACAACATGATCATTTTCTAATTTGACCCTAAAAGTCGCATTAGGAAGGTTTTCAATTATCTCACCTTGCATTTGAATGGCATCATCTTTGGCCATCTCTTACCTCAGAGCCCCACCAGGNCGAAAGCTTGATTTTTTCAGTAAGCTATCATATTGCTGAGACATTATATATGACTGCAACTGAGCCATAAAGTCCATTGTAACAACAACTATAATCAGTAAAGAAGTTCCCCCAAAATAAAAGGGAACGTTATAGCCGTAAACTAAAAATTCAGGAAGCAAACAAACTCCTGTAATATAAATTGCACCAACAAGCGTCAATCGCATCAATATCCGATCAATATATTTAGACGTCTGATCACCAGGTCTAATACCAGGGACNAACGCACCACTTTTTTTNAGATTATCNGCAGTTTCTTTNCTATTGAATACGAGTGCGGTATAAAAAAAACAGAAAAATATGATAGCTGCGGCATAAAACCCTATGTATAGTGGTTGCCCAGGTGATAGTGATGCGGCAAAATCTGAGAAGAGGCTTTGCACTGAAAATGTATCCAAATCAGTATTACTGGATCCAAACCATGAGGCTAAAGTTGCTGGAAATAAAATGATGCTAGATGCAAAAATTGGAGGTATAACGCCAGCCATATTTAACTTAAGCGGNAGATGGGATGTTTGACCAGCATAAAGCTTNTTGCCAACCTGCCTCTTAGCATAATTAACTGTAATCCTTCTTTGACCTCTTTCNACAAAACACACAAGTGCAGTTACGGCAATCACCATTGCAACGATAAATAANGCCATCAAAGGGNCCATGGAACCAGTTCTGACTAGTTCGAACAAACCCCCAATAGACCCAGGTAAACCAGCTGCAATGCCTGCAAATATTATTAAAGAAATNCCATTTCCAAGACCTCTTTCAGTTATCTGCTCACCAAGCCACATAAGAAACATCGTGCCAGTCACTAAAGTGACTATTGTTGTAAACCTAAACATCAAACCAGGATCAATAACCAAGTTCGGCTGAGCTTCAAGAGCAACAGAAATACCAATTGCTTGAACAATTGCCAATCCCAATGTACCCACTCTTGTNTATTGTGTTATTTTTCTTCTGCCTGCTTCACCATCTTTTTTCAAGGCCTCTAATGTTGGAGAAACTGCAGTCATTAATTGCATAATTATTGATGCGGAAATATANGGCATAATNCCAAGAGCAAAAATCGTAAATCTAGATAATGCCCCCCCAGAAAACATATTGAATAAACCAAGAATNCCCCCCTCCTGTGTTTTAAACAAAGAAGCTAACTGAGTTGGGTCTATACCCGGAACTGGTATATGGGCGCCTAATCTGTAAACCAATAAAGCCATAATTAGAAAAAAAATTCTTTTTCTTAGGTCTGCAAAACGATCTGTAGATGGTTTCATTTATTTAACTTAGTGTTCTGATTTTTNTTACTGGTCATCTCGACTTTTGAAAACGAGACTGAACCNCCAAGNGANTCAATTGCTTCTTTGACTTTAGGGGTAACTGCAATTCCATCCAAATGAACTTTCTTATTTATNCCACCTGAAAGAAAAACTTTTACTCTTCTGGTAAGCGAGTTTACTAATCCAGATTTTTTTAACAACGTTATTGTTATCTTTTCGTCACTACTCAGTTTGAGTCCNTCAATTTCAGATAATCGAATTTGCTCAGTGTATTTTCCAAAGGGAGCAGTAAAACCTCTTTTAGGTAAACGTCTATGTAGAGGCATCTGTCCACCCTCAAAACCGACTTTATGAAAACCCCCAGAACGAGATTTTTGTCCCTTGTGTCCTCTACCAGCTGTTTTACCAAAACCAGAACCAATACCTCTACCAACTCTTTTTTTTGCAGTTTTACTACCTAAGTTTGGGGCAATCTGGTTTAAATACATTTTTTTATTTTCCATAAAAGGCTTTCTAAATTATGTCTACCATATAAGAAATTTTATTAACCATTCCTCTAATAGCTGGCGTATCTTCTAATACCCGAGTGGAATTGACTTTCCTTAACCCCAAACCTCTGACGGTTGCCCTATGATCTGACCTCTGTCCAATAGGACTTTTTACTAGTTTGACTGTGAGGGTTTTG
This sequence comes from Betaproteobacteria bacterium TMED100, assembly GCA_002170285.1. Lineage (GTDB taxonomy): Bacteria > Pseudomonadota > Gammaproteobacteria > Burkholderiales > Burkholderiaceae_A > UBA7377. The sequence continues at coordinate 4,689 of NHFB01000032.1, read as the reverse complement.
TTTTTCATTGAAATAAAATTCCTTTATGACTCAAGACAAAATCTCATCAACTGATAAACCTCTTTTGTTTGCAATCTCAGAGGGTGAATACATATTTTCTAAACCATTTAAAGTTGCGCGGACAAGATTATATGGGTTTGTTGAACCAAAACTTTTTGCTACAACGTCAGAAACTCCCATGACTTCAAAAATAGCTCTCATGGGACCTCCAGCAATAATACCAGTACCTTTTTCGGCAGGAGAAATGTATACAGAAGAAGCACCATGTTTGCCAATTACACTATGATGAAAACTTCCACCCCTCATTCGAACACTTATCATTTTACGGCGGGCCTCATCCATGGCTTTTTGAACAGCTACTGGAACTTCTCTTGATTTACCTTTGCCCATTCCCACTTTTCCATCCCCGTCGCCAACAACTGTAAGGGCAGCAAAACCTAATATTCTTCCACCTTTTACTACTTTGGTGACCCTATTGACAGCAATCATTTTTTCTCTTAATCCATCATCACGATCTTCGGTATTAACTTTTGCCTGTAATTTAGCCATTCAAATTTCTCCAGTAAATCATGATCTTAAAATTTTAATCCGAATTCCCTTGCTGCTTCCGCAAGAGCTTTTATTCGACCGTGATATCTAAAACCTGAACGATCGAATGCAACTTTATCTATACCTGCTTTTTTTGCTTTTTCTGCAACTCTTTTGCCAATAATTTCGGCAGCTTCAACATTTCCTCCCGCTCCAGCTGACTTGCTCAATTTTTTTTTCATGTCAGACTCCAGGGATGAAGCGGACACCAAAACCTTACTGGCTGATGAGTCAAAGATCGCAGCATAAATATGCAAATTAGTCCTATGAACTGACAAGCGGGGAAGACCACTTTCATTGATCTTAAAACGTGTCTTTTTAGATCTTCTTAATCTAGAAGTTCTTTTATTCATTAGAAATTCCCATTATTTTTTCTTCGTTTCTTTAAGAGCAACAACCTCGTTCGAGTACCTAACACCTTTGCCTTTGTATGGTTCAGGTGGTCGATAAGCACGAACTTCAGAAGCAACCTGACCAACTTTTTGCTTATCGATGCCTGATATTATTATTTCGGTGGGTGATGGTGTTTTAACAGAAATACCATGTGGTAACTTCATGTCAACAGGGTGAGAAAAACCTAGTGACAAATTTAAAATATCCCCTTTAGCTTGTGCTCTGTAACCAACTCCCACCAATATTAACTTTTTCTCAAAACCTTGATTTACACCTTTGACCATATTGGATAATAGTGCCCTCATCGTTCCGCTCATAGCCCTTGAAAAAGTATCACTGTCTAACGAAGCTTTCACTCTTATTTCGTTATCATCTATATCCAGATTTACAATAGACTCCGAGAAATCTTGACTTAAGCTACCTTGAGGACCATTAATAGTAACCGAACCCTTTTTAGCTACAACTGTGGTCCCTTTGGGTATAGAAATTGGCATTTTGGCTATCCTGGACATTTTCTATTTCTCCTTATGCGACCATTCCAATGACTTCTCCACCCAAACCATCAGCTCTTGCTTTTCTATCAGTCATCAAGCCTTTGGATGTGGAAACAATAGCAACACCAAGCCCATTCATAACTCGTGGCAAACTTTCTCTTCTTTTGTAAACTCTAAGCCCTGGTCTGGACACTCTCTCTATTTTTTCTATAACAGGCTGGCCTGCATAATATTTAAGATCAATTTCAAGATTGACTTTAATGCCATTCTCTTTAATTCGAAAACCGTCTATATAACCTTCCTGTTGCAATAAACCGGCTATTGCAACCTTTAGTTTAGATGATGGCATAGTGACAAGTGTTTGTGTAACGGCCTGAGCATTACGTATTCGAGTAAACATGTCGGCTATTGGATCGCTCATACTCATTTTATTTTCCTTGAGTGTCTATTACCAACTGGCCTTAGTAAGGCCAGGAATTTCGCCCCTAAAAGCAATTTCACGGATTTTCATCCTACCAAGTCCAAAAATCTTGTAAGTACCACGAGGTCTTCCTGTTAACTCACACCTACTTCTTAACCTTGTGGGGCTGGAATTTCTTGGTAGATTTTGCAAAGCAAGCCTTGCTTCATATCTTACTTCTTCATCAAGCGATTGATTTCTTATAGTTTGTAATAATTCAGAGCGTTTTTTAGCGTATTTTTTTACTAAATCTTGACGCTTTTTTTCCCTATTAATCAAAGATAGTTTGGCCATAAAAAAATCCTGTTTAATGTGCAATTAACGAAATGGAAATCTGTAAAATTCTAACAAAGCTCTAGCTTCATCGTCATTTTTTGCTGAAGTTGTAAAGCAGATATCCAAACCACGTATTTTGTCAATCTTGTCATACTCAATTTCGGGAAAGATGATTTGTTCCTTAACACCAAAATTAAAATTTCCTCTACCGTCAAATGACTTTCCAGAAATACCTCTAAAATCTCGAACTCGAGGCAAAGCGACTGTTATCAATCTGTCAAGGAATTCGTACATCTTTGTTCCCCGCAAAGTAACCATGACCCCAAGTGGAACACCTTCTCTTAGCTTGAAGCCAGCTATTGCTTTTCTTGCTTTGGTTATGACAGGTTTTTGCCCGGCGATTCGTGTTAAGTCATCAAGAGCTGTTTCAATTACTTTCTTATCATTAACTGCCTCTCCAAGTCCCATATTCAGAGTAATTTTTATCAATCTAGGAACTTCCATATAGCTTTTAAATCCGAATTTTTTCATCAAATCAGGTACCGCTTTTTCTTTAAACTGCACTTGGAATCGAGACATTTATTGAAGTCCTATCTATTTTGAAGTTTGAAGTTGGGAACCTGAGGAAGAAAAAACTCTTACTTTTTCGCCAGTATCGAGTTCTTTGATAGAGACTTTGTCAGCTTTCTGTGTTTCAGGGTTATATATTGCTAGATTTGATTGGTGTATTGGCATCGACTTGCTAACAATTCCACCCGTTTCATTATTATTTGGATTGGGCTTTTGATGTTTTTTAACTTGGTTAATACCTTCCACAATTAAACGATCATTACTGAATCTTTCAGTAATCACACCCTTTTTGCCCTTATCCTTACCGGCAATAACAATCACTTCATCACCCTTAATTAACTTTTTCATAATTTATATAACTTCAGGAGCCAGTGAGACAATCTTCATAAATCTTTCAGACCTTAACTCACGAGTTACCGGGCCAAAAATTCGAGTTCCAATTGGTTCTAATTTTGCGTTGAGTAAAACAGCCGCATTACCATCAAACTTCACTAAAGAACCATCAGGTCTTCTAACACCCTTGGCTGTTCTTACAACTAAAGCGTTGTATACTTCACCTTTTTTAACTCTTCCTCTGGGAGTGGCCTCTTTAACAGCAATTTTTATTACATCCCCAATGCCAGCGTATCTTCTCCTTGAACCTCCAAGAACTTTTATACACATAACTGATTTAGCACCAGAATTGTCTGCGACACCAAGACGCGATTGCATCTGTATCATTAAAAACTCCAAATTAAGGTAAAAAAACTCAACTTTTTCTGAAAAATCAGAATAGTTTTGAGACTCGAAAGAGCTAACTTTTAATTATATGTTTTTGAGCTTAAAAATGTCAATATAATTAAATCTCTTTTGCCTTGGCAATTGTATCAACCACTTCCCAGGCTTTTGTTTTGGAAACTGGCTTACATTCCCTTATTGATACCATGTCACCAAGATTAAAGGTTCCAATTTCATTATGAACACTATATTTTTTAGACCGTAATAAGTATTTGCCCAAAATAGGATGTTTAACCTTTCTTTCAACAACAACGCCAAGTGTTTTATGCATTGTGTTACTGACAACTTTTCCGAGAAAAGACCGACCTTTTTTTTCTCTCTTTAATAAATTGTTATTGTTCATTGATAAACTTTCTAAACTTTAAGTTAATTTACTTTCAATTTCCAGTTGCTTGATAAATGTCCTTACGCGTGCGATGTCTCTTTTGGTTTTCTTTAATTGAGAAGTATTTGTTAATTGTTGAGTGCCGTACTGCATTCTAAGAGAAAATTGGGCTCTACTTAATGATTCCAACTCTTTTTCTAGTTCGGAAATATTTTTTTCTTTTAATTCACTCGGTTTCATTTTCTATCTTCCTATCTGCCTGGAAACAAATTTTACAGCTAAAGGTAACTTTGCGGCAGCAAGTTTAAAAGCCTCTTTAGCCAAACCTTCCTCTACACCATCCATTTCATATAGGACTTTGCCAGGTTGAATCTCAGCAACGTAATACTCAACACTACCTTTCCCCTTACCCATTCTGACTTCAGCAGGTTTTTTTGAAATTGGTTTATCAGGAAAAATTCTAATCCAAATCCTTCCTCCACGTTTTATATGTCTCGTCATTGCTCTTCTTGCGGCTTCAATTTGTCGCGAAGTTAGACGACCTCTACTAGTTGCTTTCAGGCCAAAAGAACCAAATGAAACAGATGCTCCTCGAGTTGCTAAGCCTGTATTACGCCCCTTGTGTTCTTTTCTAAACTTTCTTCTAGCTGGTTGTAACATGCTTGCTCACTCCAATTAATTAGCTCTATTAACCTTAATTTTCCGTTTTGGAAATTACGGCTTTTTGTGAAGATTTCTTTAAAGGCTTTTCGCTAGTACTAGTAATATCTTTACTACTGGTTTTATCTGCCTTCTTGCTCACTCTT
>NHFB01000031.1 GCA_002170285.1 Betaproteobacteria bacterium TMED100 | reverse complement strand
GGTCTTGGTGTATTAGATGTTCTTATCCAAACTTGTCTTAGTCAAAATAATTTAGATAATCCAATTCGTTTAGCCTTACCTGGNGAGTTTTCNAAGAGAGCATTTTTGAATGACAAGATAAGTTTGATACAGGCGGANGCTATTGCAAATATTATAAACACNTCGTNNGCTCAAGAAGTTTTAGCACTNAAAAACTCTGTTTCTAATGAGTTTGAAAAAATGTTAGAAGAACTNTCTTCTATGCTTTTGAAATGTAGGGCTGAACTCGAGTCTAGAATTGATTTTGTTGAAGACAATCTTGGAGANTTAGAAGTCGAATTNCTTTTAGAAGATGTTAAAAACATTAAATTAACTGTATCTAATATTTTATTATTTATNGAGAANGGAGATAATTTAAAATCTNTACCTAAGGTTGTTTTGGCTGGAGCNTCTAATGTGGGTAAGTCTTCTTTGCTTAATTTTTTTTCTATGAAAGATTCTGCAATTGTCAGCAATACACAAGGAACTACCAGGGATGTTATTAGAGAAACTGTCAATATTAGCAATCAGTTACAGGTGAAACTTTCTGATACGGCGGGGGTTAGATTAACTGTTAATGATGTTGAAAAGGAAGGTGTAAATAGAACGTGGAGCGAGATTGATGACGCGAATTGTCTTTTGTTTTTATGTGACCTTTCAAGCAAATCTCTAGCTAACGAATTAGCATTAAGAGATGAAGTTGTTAAAAGAATAAAGCATAAAAATATACATTTGATTACGGTTTTTAATAAGCTTGATATGGTCAATGAAGAAGATATAAAATCTACTTTTTCTAATATTAAGGGTTCATGCTTTAATGTTTCTGTAAAAACAGGAAAAGGATTAAACGAACTAAAGGATGAATTGAAAAAAGTTTTTTCTAAACAAAATTTAATTAATTACCGTGAATGTTTAATTGTTTCAAAAAGAGTATCAGTCAGTCTGAGTGATGTTTTAGGATACTTGATGGAAGCAATAAAAAATATTGATTTCAAACAATTTGATCTTTGTGCTGAAGATTTAAAAAAAGCACATAGTTTAGTTAAAAGTATTATTGGAAGTGAAATTCCAGATGAACTTTTAGATACAATTTTTGCAAAATTTTGTATTGGCAAATGATTTAAAAGTTTTTATTTTCAAAGATACCTTTTTCCGTATTTTTCACCACATCACTGAACTCAAACAAAGATCCGTTCATAGCAACCCATACACCACCTGGGCTAACTATGTCTAACGCACCTATTGCATAACCAAAATTAAAGAAAGCATCGGAGTTTTTCATGCTTGCTGGTACCATAGCCCCTGTAATTACAACAGTTTGTTCAGGTCTTTTGTTTTTAGCTATTATTTCACTTGTTTCCACCATTGTGTCTGTCCCATGGATGATAAGTATTTTTTCTTCTTTACTTATATTTATGTAATTTGCAATTTGCATTCTATGCTGTTCTGTCATTTCTAAACTATCGATCATCATAATGTTGTGAAAAGTAAATTGCTTTGTAGACCTGGATCTTTTTATCAGCTTATTAATATATGAATGATTAAAAACAAGTTTGCCTGTAATTGGGTCATATTCTTTTTCAAATGTACCACCACATGAGATTATTTTTATAACTTTATTCATCGTAACTTGAGGTATTAGTAATTAATTTATTAGTAATAAGTATTGCATTTTTTAAAGGAGTTGAAGAAGCAATGCCTTTGCCTGCAATGTCAAAAGCAGTTCCATGGTCTACGCTAGTTCTTAGAAAAGGAAGACCTGCTGTTAAATTTACTCCATTATTTAGACCGTCGAGTTTAAAAGGAATTAGGGCTTGATCATGATAAAGAGATATTATGACGTCTCTGGGAGGAAAGTCATTATTTGAAGCTTTGATTTTCATGAATAAAGTGTCAGCAGGCCATGGTCCAGAAATGGGTATGCTGTTGGATTTTGCTATTTTTATAGCTGGCTGAATTATGCTAGTTTCCTCTGACCCCAAAAGACCACCTTCACCAGAATGGGGATTGAGCGCTGCCATCCAAAAATTCTTTACGTTGATATTATTTTGGATTGTCCATTTGTTTATAATTTCAATCGTATCGGTAATATTATTAATATTTACTTGCAATATAGCATCTTTTAGTGAAAGATGAATAGAATTAAGCACAATTAAGAATTTTTCACTTAATAGGACCATTCTAATTTTAGGCGGTGCTTTTTTATTTGTTAAGTGAGCTAGTAGTTCAGTATGGCCNGGCCATTCATGTCCTGCTAGATTTAGGGCTAATTTTGAAATCGGGCATGTCACAATTGCGCTTACTTTATTTTTAAGACAGTCATCTACCGCAGACTTTATTGCTGAATACGCTATTTTCCCTGTTGTTTTGCTAGGATTTGAGTATTCAATTTCATTGATTTCATCGGTAGTCAAATCAATNGTGTTTACTATTCTATTTTGAGGAACAACTATTTTCAGTCTTCTAGCGGTGAGCTCTAGAATTTTTGTGTTACCGTAAATTTTGATTGGAATATCAAGTGAGGTTAAAACTTTAAGAGCAATCTCAGGGCCAATACCACTGGGGTCGCCCATTGTCACAGCAATAGGTGCTTTCAGAGTCATTAATATTTTTTATGTCTAATTTTGTAGTTTAAAACTTCTATAATTTTATATTATATAATTCTAACAAGACTTTTCTTTGTTCGATCACCATTGCAAATATTTCCACTATTTTGTTGATGTTTAAGTTTGGTTTAAGTATATTAAGCATTACAGTTACATTTGATAGTTCTTTGTGAATGTTTAGGTTTAATTTTTGTGAGTAGTTTTTGGTTCCAGGTTTCTTTGTTTACCTGTAAAATGTTTCTTGCTCTAATATTGTCGTCAAACCTAAATTTCACTTTTAACTTTTTTGTTTCACGTGAAACACTGAGTATCAGCCTATGAAGTATAAAAAAGATTATGATGTAATTGTTGTAGGAGGGGGTCACTCTGGAACTGAGGCCGCTCTTGCTTCGGCAAGAATTGGTTGTAAAACACTTTTAGTAACTCAAAACCTTGACGCAATAGGACAAATGTCATGTAACCCCTCAATTGGCGGCGTAGGNAAAGGACACTTGGTTAAAGAAATAGATGCTCTTGGTGGTTGTATGGGCAAAGCAGCNGACCTTTCTGGCATTCATTTCAAAAGATTAAATGAATCAAAAGGTGCCGCCGTAATNGCNACCAGAATACAAGCTGATAGAATGTTGTATAAAAAAGCAGTTCAAGAAATTATACACACACAAGCTAATTTAGATTTGTTTTCAGATACTGTCAGCAAGTTCTTAATACAAAATAATTTGATAAAAGGTATTACTACTGCTAATAATATTACTTTTTTTTCAGATGCCGTTGTTTTAACTGCAGGTACCTTCCTAAACGGAAAGATTCATATTGGCCAACAAAATTATTCNGGCGGAAGGGCTGGAGACCCTGCCTCTTGTGAGCTATCCAAATCAATCGACTTTCACGGCTTCAAAAGAGAAAGACTTAAAACAGGGACACCCCCGAGAATAGATGGTAAGTCAATCAATTTTTCTAAACTTAAAGAACAATGGGGAGATAAAGAGTTGCCTTTTTTCTCATCTACTACAAGTCGTAATGATATACAGGTTCAAAAATGTTGTTGGATTGCTCATACAAATGAAAAAACTCACGAAATAATTAGAAAAGCATTTCATAGGTCACCGATGTTCACTGGTAATATTTCCGGAGTGGGCCCAAGATACTGTCCATCAATTGAAGATAAAGTTTTTAAGTTTTCTGAAAGAAAAACACACCAAGTATTTTTGGAGCCTGAAGGATTATATACTAACGAAATTTATCCAAATGGTATTTCCACTAGCCTACCTTTTGAAGTTCAACTTGAACTAGTTAGATCCATTTTTGGTTTGGAGAACGCTCATATTTTAAGACCTGGCTACGCGATCGAGTACGATTATTTTGACCCNCGAAATTTGAAACCTACGTTGGAAACAAAAACAGTTAGAAATTTGTATTTTGCCGGGCAAATTAACGGAACAACTGGTTATGAAGAAGCGGCCGCTCAAGGACTTTTGGCAGGCTTAAATGCAGGGAAAGCTTCCAAAGGAGAAAAGCAGTGGATTCCTGGTCGAGACATAGCTTATTTGGGAGTAATGGTTGACGATCTCGTAAATTCTGGCGTGACTGAACCATATCGTATGTTTACTAGCAGAGCTGAATATAGACTAAGCTTAAGAGAGGATAATGCTGGCCAGAGATTATCCACTAAGGCCTATGAACTTGGATTGATAAAAGAATCAACTCATAATTTTTTCCTATTAAATGAAATCAAGATTAACAGCACAAAAAGTATATTAGAAACAACCAAGATAAATCCAACAAATTTTAATAAAGAATATTTCAGTAAAATTTATAAGTTCTCGTTAAATAAAGAAGTTAGTCTACTTGAGTTATTGAAAAGGCCAGAGCTAAAGTTTCTTGACATTGAAAAAATAATAGATAACTTAGGTTTAAAAAGAAAAACAGGTGATTTTAGATTGCTAAAAAAAGACATAAAATTCCAGATTGAAACCCAAATAAAATATCAAGGATATATTGATAGGCAAAATAAAGAAATCCAACAACTAACTCTAGTTGAAGAAATTAAAATACCTAAAAACTTTATTTATGATGATGTAAAAGGCCTCTCGAACGAAGCATTAATGAAATTAAAAGAAGTAAATCCAATTAATCTTGGTCAAGCGTCAAGAATTTCGGGTGTTACACCAGCAACTGTTTCAATATTATCTATTTACATTAAAAAATATAACAGAGCGAAAAGTAATACGATTTATGCAGATTGACTTACTATCTAACGAATTACAATTAACATTAAAAAAACATGATTTTAATATAAACGCGAAAGAAAACTTAAATATTTGTAAGTTTTTGCTTCTCTTAAATGATTGGAACAAAGTTTATAACTTAACAGGNCACAAAAANAGNAAAGCTNTNATTGAAGANCATGTTCTAGATGCATGTACTGCTTTAAGACCTCTAAAAAAAAAATCAATGAAAAATNAGGGCCANTCCCAATCATTGCTGATGTAGGCTCAGGCAACGGTGTTCCTGGCTTGATTTGGGCAATTTNTGATGACNGCTTNAATATTGTATTAATCGAAAAAAATGCTAAAAAAATTGCTTTTCTTAATCACGTTATTGGCATCTTAAATCTAGGTAGTAGAGTAAAAACTATTAGAGATGATGTAAACAAAATAAACACTTTACAGATTGATATCATCACAAGCAGAGCATATTCNAATTGTTTAAAGTTTCTGGAGAGTACAACATCTATTAGTAAGAAAGATTCATTATGGATGATAATGACTACAAATAAGTGCAGTTCACAGTTAACTAAAAATACACTAAAAAAAATAAATATGGAAATTAATAAAACAATTTCTATCNAAGTGAAAAATAAAAAAACAGACAAACAAATAATATTTTTTAATTCTAAATAAGTAATTGATTATAAAGTAAAATTATGACTAAAGTTTTATCTGTAGCAAATCAAAAAGGCGGTGTTGGAAAAACAACAACAGCTGTAAACTTATCAGCAGCACTGTCTAAAATAGGCAAAAAAGTATTGCTAATTGATCTTGACCCACAAGCAAATGCGACCATGGGAAGTGGAATTGATAAAACAATTCTTGATTATTCCGTCTATCACGTTTTACTGGGTTTGGTGGAACCGTCAAATGCTTTAAAGAGGACTGACTCTAATTACGATCTATTACCTGCCAATAGAGATTTAATTGGAGCTGAAATAGAACTTACAGAAGAAAGTCGTCGAGAATACAGATTAGATGATACTTTAAAAAAATTGTTAACCAAATACGAATTTATTCTAATTGACTGTCCACCATCTCTTTCATTGTTGACTCTTAATGGATTGTGCGCATCTACTGGAGTGATAATCCCTATGCAGTGTGAATATTACGCACTTGAGGGTTTATCTGATCTAATAAATTCCATCAGGAGAGTTCACTCAAATTTAAACTCTTCTTTGGAAGAAATTGGTTTACTGCGAGTTATGTTTGATCCTCGTATGACACTTTCTCAACAAGTAAGTCAGCAATTAATTACTCATTTTGGAAGTAAAGTTTTCAAAACAGTAATTCCTAGAAATGTAAGATTGGCTGAGGCTCCAAGTCATGGTCTTTCGATAATGTCATATGATCCGTCTTCAAGAGGATCTCAGGCATATATAGAGTTTGCTTACGAACTTCTTGCCTACACAGAAAACACAAATAAAACTTCAAAGGATTTTTAGTGAATATTAAAAAAAGAGGGTTGGGTAGAGGACTCGATGTATTACTTGGAGAAAATAGAATCTCAGACAAAGACAATTTAAAGGTTGTACCTATAAATGAAATATTACCGGGATCGTCTCAACCAAGAGGCGAAATACCAAACGATTCAATTAAGGGTCTCTCAGAGTCAATAAAATCACAAGGACTTATGCAACCAATATTAGTTAGAAAAATAGAGGGAGGTAAATATGAAATAATCGCAGGAGAGAGAAGATGGAGAGCAGCTCGATTAGCTAAATTAACCAAAGTGCCCGTAGTAATTAAAGATGTTAAAGATGACTCCTCTGCTCTTGCTATGGCGTTAGTAGAAAATCTTCAAAGGGAAGATCTAAACCCTATTGAAGAAGCAAAAGGTTTGGAAAGACTCATAAAGGAATTCGGACTAACTCATTCTCAAGTAGCAGAGTCTGTTGGAAAATCCAGAACCTCCGTAACAAATTTAATAAGGTTGTTAAACTCAGATCAACAAGTACAAAAATTACTTTTAACTGGAAAACTAGAGCAAGGACATGTCAGGGCGTTATTAACTTTAAACAGAGATGATCAAATTAAACTAGCGAGAACAATAATTTCAACCAACTTAAATGTTAGACAAACTGAAGCAAAAGTTAAAAGTTATTTAAATTCTTCAAATAAGAACAAAAAACAAACCAAACAAAAGAAAGAAAATACTGACCATATGTATTTAGAAAATGAAATCTCTGACTTACTGAATCTTCCGGTAAAAATTAATATGGATAATCCTTCCAAAGGAAAGGTAATAATTTCATTTTCAATGATCGAGGAGTTACAAGGGTTTTTACATAAAATAAAATTAAAATAATGTTGAAAGAATGAATAAGTTCTTTTTAATACAAATTGTATCGTTAATGATATGTGTTGCTGTTATTACAATTTTCTTTAGCAACAAAAGCGCATTGGATTTTACATTAGGTTTTATGACCTTATTATTACCAAACACGATATTTGCTATCAAATTAACTTTACTTAATAAAGCAAACGTTAATCCAGAAACGAAATTATTATTTTTCTATTTTAGTCAGGCTGTAAAGCTATTAATTGTAGTATTGCTGATGNTTATTTTTTTNAAATTTTATCATCCAATAAATTGGTTAACATATCTGTCAGGAATTCTTATAAGTTTAAAAGTTGTATATTTTTTTCCGTTATTTATAAAAGAAAAAANCGAATTACAGTCATCAAGTTGCAAAAAATAAATTTGTAATGCAAAATGGTCAGTTGTTTGATTTTTCGCTGTTCATAAGCATTAGACTTTATATTTTTCGAAATCGCTCGTTAAAATCCAACATTGTTAGTTAAACTAATATAAATATATTTATGGCCTCAAGTGAACCAAATTCCTCAGAATACGTAGGGCATCATCTGCTCCATTTAAACAATACTGGTGAGATTCAGACAAAACTTTTCGATATCAACATCATAAATATTGACACCATTTTTTGGTCATTAGCTACTGGCCTATTGACAATTTTTTTATTATGGTTGGCAGCTAGAAAGGCTACATCAGGGGTTCCAAACAAATTTCAAGCAGCTGTTGAAATTGTTATTGAAATGGTAGAAGAACAATCTAAGTCAATAGTTCACGGAAATCGCAAGTTTATAGCCCCTTTGGCTTTAACAGTATTTATTTGGGTTTTCTTTATGAATGCTCTAGATCTATTACCCGTAGATTTACCGCATTTTGTTTTTCAAGCTATAGGGCTAGGAGATATAATTCACAATCACAGAATAGTTCCCACGGCTGATTTAAATGGAACCATGGGATTAGCACTTGGAGTGTTTGTATTAATGATTTACTACAATTTAAAAATTAAGGGGTTAATAGGATTTATTAAGGAGCTACTATTTGCGCCTTTTGGATCTCATCCTTTTCTTTGGGTTTTTAATTTAGGTCTTAACGTAATTGAATTTGTTGCTAAAACCTTTTCAATTGGTATGAGATTATTTGGCAATATGTACGCAGGAGAATTAATTTTTGTGCTTATTGCATTGCTTGGTGGAAGCGCCACATTTTTCGGGTTTGTAGGACACGTATTTGCTGGAACCATCTGGGCAATTTTTCATATTTTAATAATTACACTTCAAGCTTTTATTTTCATGATGCTTACTTTGGTTTATATAGGGCAAGCTCATGAATCACACTAGATCGCCTCATAAGAGGTTTTTTTCCCCTAAGGAGATGTTATGGAATCTGTAGTAGGCTTAGTAGCAATCGCAGCCGGTTTAATAATTGGTTTAGGAGCAGCGGGCGCTTGTATAGGTATAGGCATAATGGGTAGTAGGTTTTTAGAAGCCTCTGCAAGACAGCCTGAATTAATGAATACATTACAAACTAAAATGTTTTTATTAGTAGGGCTAATTGATGCGGCCTTCATTATTGGAACAGGTATCGCTCTCTGGTATACGACAGCTAACCCATTCTTAGCTCAGCTAAGTTAGTTTTTAAAGATTTAAAGGAGTTCCGCTTGTGAATTTGAATGCAACATTATTAGCTCAGCTAGTCGTGTTTTTCATACTAGCTTGGTTTACGATGCGTTTTGTGTGGCCACCTATTATGTCTGCTCTTAATGAAAGAACTAGAAAAATTGCTGAAGGCTTAGAGGCTTCTGAAAAAAGTAAATCTCAGTTGTTGNAAACTGAAAATAAAGTTAAAGAAGAAATGCTTTTGTTAAGTGAAAAGGTTAAGCAAAAAATTAGTGATGCTGAAAAAAAAGCAAACTCAATAATAGACGAGGCTAAGCTTAATGCAGAACAAGAAGCAAATAAAATAATAGACAATGCTAAAAAAGAAGCAAATGCTGAAGCTTTAAAGTTACGAGACCAATTGCGTATCGAAGTTTCAAGACTCGCAATTAAAGGTGCAGAACAAATTCTTGAAAAGCAGATCGACGAAAAAGTTCATATAGACATTTTAAAAAAACTTGAGGCGGAGCTTTAGATGTCTGAGTTTGCAACTCTCGCTCGCCCATATGCTAATGCTTTATTTAATGTGTCCAAAGAAAAATCATTAGATTTTTCAGTTCCTCTGAAATCAATGCTTGAGATCGTTTCTAATAAAGATTTTGAAGCTTGCTTAAGCAACCCATCAATCAGCAACCAATTACTGAATCAGTTTCTTACCGAAGCTGTCGATGAAAAAAATTCCGAATTCGTTAACTTTGTTGAAATATTAACGAAAAATTCAAGACTCCCTGTCCTGAATGAAATTTGTGATCAGTATGCAACCCTAATGAATTCTATCAATGGAACTTTAAAGATAAAAATTATAACTGCTTTCAAATTAGCTGACGAACAAATAGAGAGCCTTCTGAAAAAACTTGAAGCTAAACATAAAACAAAGTTTCAGCCTGAGATAATTATAGATGAAGCTTTATTAGGTGGAGTAAGAATAGTAATTGGTGATCAAGTTTTGGATGGGTCAATTAGATCGAAGGTTGACAGATTAAAAACATCACTTTTAACGTAATTTAATTGAATTGATAACGACTTAAAAAGTTATTTAGGAGTAAAAATGCAACTTAATCCGGCTGAAATTAGTGAACTGATAAAAAATAAAATCCAAGGCTTTGATGAGAAAACAGAAACTAGTACACAAGGTTCTGTAATTTCAGTGACTGATGGAATTTGTAAAATACATGGTCTTTCAGAGGCTATGCAAGGTGAAATGCTTGAGTTTCCTGGTGAAACTTTCGGGCTGGCACTAAACCTTGAAAGAGATTCTGTAGGTGCCGTAATNCTCGGAGATTATGAACATATTTCTGAGGGAGACACTGTNAAATGCACGGGAAGAATATTAGAAGTTCCGGTCGGACCAGAGCTCATGGGAAGAGTAGTGAATTCACTTGGCCAACCTCTTGACGGAAAGGGNGAAGTTAAAAGCGCAACAACTGCACCTATTGAGAGAATTGCACCTGGTGTTATAGCAAGACAATCAGTTTCACAGCCATTGCAAACTGGTCTTAAAGCAATTGATTCCATGGTTCCTATTGGTAGAGGACAAAGAGAGTTGATTATTGGAGATAGACAAACCGGAAAGACTGCCATAGCAATCGATACAATAATTAACCAAAGAGGAAAAGACGTAGTTTGCATTTATGTTGCTATTGGTCAAAAAGCATCATCAATTAAAAATGTAGTTAGAGCACTTGAACAACATAATGCAATNGATTACACAATCGTTGTTGCAGCAGCGGCATCTGATTCAGCTGCAATGCAGTATATTTCCCCTTATTCTGGTTGTGCCATGGGAGAATATTTTAGGGATAGGGGTGAAGATGCTTTAATAATCTATGACGACCTTTCAAAACAGGCTGTCGCATACCGTCAAGTTTCACTTTTGTTGAGAAGACCACCTGGAAGAGAGGCTTTCCCAGGAGATGTTTTTTATTTACATTCCAGGTTGCTTGAGAGAGCTGCTCGGGTAAACGAAGATTACGTCGAGAAAATTACAAATGGCAAAGTAAAGGGTAAAACTGGTTCTTTGACTGCTCTTCCAATAATCGAAACTCAAGCTGGTGACGTTTCCGCTTTTGTTCCCACAAATGTAATTTCTATAACTGACGGACAAATTTTTTTAGAAACAAATTTATTCAATTCTGGTATAAGACCTGCAATAAATGCAGGTATTTCGGTTTCCAGAGTCGGTGGAGCAGCACAAACCAAACTTATAAAGAGTTTATCTGGTGGAATAAGAACTGATTTAGCCCAATACAGAGAACTTGCAGCTTTTGCCCAATTTGCTTCTGATCTGGATGATGCTACTCGAAAACAACTTGATAGAGGTGCTAGGGTAACCGAGCTGTTAAAACAACCTCAATATTCCCCTCTTCCAATCTCTATAATGGCTGTCTCCTTATTTGCTGTGAACAAAGGATTTTTTGACGATGTAGAGCTTAATAATGTTTTGAAGTATGAAGCAGACTTACATGAATTTATGAAAGACTCCAGTAAATATTCCAAGCTGTTAAGCGATATTGAAACCGATCAAAAATTAACTGAGGAGTCGGAGAAAAAACTTAATGACGCTATCACGGAATTCAAAAATTCTACAAAATAAAACATAAAGTTATCAAGGTAAACAAATGGCTGCTGGAAAAGAAATTCGTAACAAAATTAAAAGTGTGGAGAATACAAAAAAAATAACTAAAGCTATGGAAATGGTTGCAGCNTCCAAAATGCGTAAAGCACAAGAAAGAATGCATTCTGCTCGTCCTTACTCTGAAAAAATCCGTGTTATAACNAGTCATTTATCTCAAGCAAATACCGAATATATCCATCCATTTTTGGAACATAAAACTGACTACGAAGAAGTTGGTCTGGTTGTTATCTCAACCGACAAAGGACTATGTGGAGGTTTAAACACTAATTTATTCCGCCAAGTGTTAAATAAAATTAAGGAAATTGAGTCTGATGGTAAAAAAATAAAAGCAGTAGCAATTGGNAACAAGGCGCTTGGCTTTTTGACTAGAATCGGAGTGGAAGTAGTGGCAAGTTCAACACATATGGGAGATGCTCCAAAACTTGACGATTTTATTGGTTCAATTAAAGATTTCCTTGATCTTTTTAANGCAGGTAAATTGGGTCAAGTTTACATATGTTCCACTAAATTTATCAACACTATGAAACAAGACCCTAAGATTGATCTATTACTTCCTCTTTCTGCTCATGACTTTGTGTTGGATAAAAAGTTTTCTTGGGACTATTTATACGAGCCAAACTCCAAAACAGTGATAGATGAACTTTTGAAACGATATGTTGAATCAATTGTGTATCAGGCTGTTGTTGAAAACATTGCCTCAGAGCAGTCGGCAAGAATGGTTGCGATGAAGTCTGCTACTGACAATGCAGGAAATGTTATTGACGAACTTAAACTTATATATAACAAAACTAGGCAAGCTGGTATTACTAAAGAATTATCAGAAATAGTTGCAGGAGCGGCTGCGGTATAAAAAGTTAAATTTATTTACTAGATAAAAATGAGAGGCGTTATGGTTGAAGGTAAAATTGTTCAATGTATTGGTGCTGTTGTAGACGTAGAGTTTCCCCGCGATGGACTGCCAAAAGTTCATGATGCGTTGAAGATGGATAACTCCGAGCTAACTCTTGANGTTCAGCAACAGTTAGGTGATGGCGTAGTGAGAACTATAGCTTTAGGCTCATCTGATGGACTCAGAAGGGGAATGATTATTAAGAATACTGGGGCACCAATTAGTGTACCAGTAGGGACATCAACATTAGGTAGAATCATGGATGTTTTAGGTAATCCAATTGATGAGGTCGGGCCTGTTAAATCCGAAAAGATTTCTCCAATTCATAGAAAAGCTCCAGACTATGATGATCTATCTCCTTCCCAAGAACTTCTTGAAACAGGAATCAAAGTAATTGATTTAGTTTGTCCTTTTGCAAAAGGTGGAAAAGTAGGCTTATTTGGTGGAGCTGGNGTAGGTAAGACTGTAAATATGATGGAATTAATTAATAATATTGCAAAAGCTCACTCAGGCCTTTCGGTTTTTGCAGGTGTTGGCGAGAGAACTAGAGAAGGTAATGACTTTTATCATGAGATGATTGAAGCAGGAGTAGTAAANCCTAAAGATTTTCCTTCATCTAAAGTTGCAATGGTCTATGGTCAGATGAATGAACCACCTGGAAATAGACTTAGAGTTGCTCTTACTGGCCTTACAATTGCTGAATCATTCAGAGATGAAGGAAAAGATGTTTTGTTTTTTGTCGATAATATATATAGGTATACATTAGCTGGAACAGAGGTATCGGCCCTTCTAGGAAGAATGCCTTCAGCCGTTGGGTATCAACCAACTCTTGCTGAGGAAATGGGAAAATTACAAGAGCGAATTACTTCCACAAAAACAGGTTCAATAACTTCAATACAAGCTGTTTATGTTCCTGCTGATGACCTCACAGACCCATCACCCGCAACTACTTTTGCACATTTGGACTCTACTGTTGTGCTGTCAAGGGACATAGCTGCTCTTGGAATTTATCCAGCAGTCGATCCGTTAGATTCAACATCACGACAACTTGACCCTAACGTTGTTGGTCCTGAACATTATGAGACAGCAAGAGCCGTTCAAGGTACTCTTCAAAAATATAAAGAGTTAAGAGATATTATTGCAATTCTTGGTATGGATGAATTAGCTCCGGAGGATAAATTAATAGTTGCAAGAGCAAGGAAGATGCAAAGATTTTTGTCCCAGCCTTTTCATGTAGCTGAAGTATTCACTGGTTCTCCCGGTAAATATGTATCGTTAAAAGACACAATAAATGGTTTTAAAATGATTGATTCTGGAGAGTTAGATCACTTACCAGAGCAAGCCTTTTACATGGTAGGAACCATAGAAGAAGCCATAGAAAAAGCCAAAAATATTCAATAAATTTAAATGATGAATAATTTAAAACTTGAAATTGTTTCAGCACATAAGAGCATGTATTCTGGCGAAATAAAGTTCGTGGTTGTTCCTGGTGAAGAGGGTGAACTTGGTGTTTATCCAAATCATGCACCTTTAATAACTAGAATTAAACCTGGTGAATTGAAGTTTAAAAACACAGAAAATGAGGATGTGGTCATTGTGGTTGCTGGTGGAATATTAGAAGTCCAGCCAAATCTTGTAACAGTTTTAGCGGACTCTGCAATAAGAGCTAGTGATATTGACGAAGAAAGGTCAAAAGTAGCTAAACAAAATGCTGAATCAATTATAAAAAATAACAAAGAGAATATTGATCTTGCTAAAGCTCATGCAGAACTAGCATTTGCAATTGCCGAATTATCAGCTATCAAAAAGCTCAGGGGAAAGAAATAGCTTCAATTCAACATGACCTGATTTTACGGGCGATAAGAAAAGAACAAATTGAAAGAACACCAATTTGGTTGATGAGACAGGCCGGAAGATATTTACCAGAGTACAATGCCACTAGGAAAAAGGCTGGTTCATTCATGGATCTGTGTAGGTCCGCTCAATATGCATGTGAGGTTACAATGCAACCAATTAGCAGGTTCGGTTTGGATGCTGCTATTTTGTTTTCTGATATCCTAACAATTCCTGATGCTATGGGTTTGGACCTTACTTTTGTTGAAGGGCATGGCCCTAAATTTTCAAAAAAGTTAACAAGCATAGAAGATGTTCATAAACTTCCGGAAATTGATCCTACAGTTGAATTAAAATATGTTCAAAACGCGGTTTCAACTATTAAAAAAGAATTAAATGGAAGCATTCCATTAATNGGGTTTTCAGGAAGCCCATGGACACTTGCTTGTTATATGATTTCTGGTGGATCAAGCAAAGATGACTTTTTAAAAGCAAGAACTTGGATGTATAAAGATCCAAAGTTNTTGGAATTATTACTTCTGAAACTTACCAACGTTATTACAAATTACTGCTTTATGCAGCATAGAGCAGGTGCCGATATTATTATGCTTTTTGATACTTGGGGAGGATTACTTGGTCAAAGACAGTTTAATAAATTTTCGTTAGCGTATATGAATAAAATAGTAAAAAATCTTCATAATCAATTTCCTGATTTACCCGTTATTTTATTTACCAAAGGAGGTGGAAGCTGGGTTTTAGAAATTGCTAAAACAGGTTGCAACGTTGTAGGATTGGACTGGAATGTTGATATATCCAGTGTAATTAAACAAGTCGGTAAACTTTGTTGCTTACAAGGAAACCTTGACCCTTCAGTCTTGCTTGGAGAAAAAAATCACATAGAAAAAGAAGCAAAATCGGTAATAGAAAAATTCAAATCAAATGGTTTCACCACAGGACATATTTTTAACCTCGGTCATGGAATTTCACAGTTTACGCCGCCCGAAAATGTAGAATGTTTGGTAGAAGCAGTAAAAAAATATAGCACTAGGACTTTATGATCGTAAAAGTGGCGGTTGATCTTCCTCAGATCGAACCACTTGATTATAAGTTCGACACAAATTTGTCTGACAAAGATGTTGTTGGTATGTGGGTTTTAGTTCCTCTTAGAAACAAACTCATGCTCGGCTTAGTTACCGAAGTTGTTAAGAGTTTTACTGCTAGATTTGAATTAAAAAAGATTCATAAATGTATAAGCCAATTACCAAAGATAGACAAATACTGGCTAGCCTTGATTTATTTCTCTTCAAAATATTATCATAAGTCATTTGGTCAAACTGCATTCACTTCTGTTCCAAGAAGCATAAAAGATGTAAATACATATTTACCAGGAAAAAAAATTTCCAAAATTGAAAAACTATTAAATCAAGTAGAAGTAACAGAGCAAAAAAATCATGATTTTGAAGATTTGATTCTTAATTCAGACCAGAAACATGCCGTAAAAATAATTTTAGAGTCAACAAAACCCGTATTGCTTCATGGAGTTACTGGTTCTGGAAAAACTAGGGTTTATGCAAAATTAATACAAGAAACATTGAAAAAAATCCCCAATAGTCAGATTTTACTTCTTGTACCTGAAATTGGCCTTACTCCTCAGGCTTTTGAAAATATGAGCACAATGCTTAACGGAATAGAAATCAATTTATTTCACAGTGAGCAGACTCCAAATTTGCGATCAAAAATTTGGCTATCCTCCTTGAAAGGTAAGCCGTCATTAATAATTGGAACAAGAATTTCAGTTTTTTTACCCTTACCTAATTTGAGAATGATAATAATTGACGAGGAACATGACCCATCATACAAACAAAAGGAAGGTATCAGATATTCTGCAAGAAATCTTGCAATTTGGAGAGGTATGAAGAAAGGCTGTAAGACAATATTGGGTTCAGCCACTCCCAGCATTGAATCATGGTGGTTTTATAAACAGGGGAAATTTGAAAGAATTAGACTTTCGAAACAAGCAACAGGACGACCTCTTGCAAAAATTAAAACATTAAAACTTGATGCTCAAGGTGAACGTTGTGGAATAAGTAAAAAATCTGAGGACAAAATTAGGGAAACTTTATCAAAAAAACTTCAGATTCTTATATATATTAATAAAAAAGGATGGGCTCCAATATTAGGGTGTAGAGATTGTGGTTGGGCTGCAGATTGTAATAATTGTTCTGCTCATATGGTTCTTCATAAAATAAAAACTCGATGGATATTAATTTGTCATCATTGTGGGAACAAAAAACCGGTTTTTAAAACCTGTCCAGATTGTTCTAATCCTGATATTAACCCAATCGGGCAGGGAACTGAAAAAATCGAGGAAAATCTGTCTAATATGTTTCCAAATGCAAAAATTTTAAGGATGGATAGAGAGAAAATAAAGGGAAGAAAATTACTTAAGTCCAGCCTTGAACAAATAAATAGTGGTGAGGTTGACATCATTGTTGGAACTCAGATGGTTACCAAGGGTCACGATTTTCCCAACTTGAGTTTAGTGCTAGCTGTAGATGTAGATTCTCAATTAAAAAATACTGACTTTAGAGCACCTGAAAGATTATTTGCTTCTCTTACTCAAGTGTCAGGTAGGGCAGGAAGGCACTATGGTTCAAAAGAAAATAAAGCTGAATTTATTGTTGAAACCAGAACTCCCGATAGTGAGTTTTTTGGGTTTTTAGAGAAAATGGATGAAGAAGGTTTTTACCAAAAACAGTTAAACGATAGAAAACGTTATTGTTTACCCCCATTCACCAATATGGGGGCTATAAAAATGTCCCATAAAAATGAAGCAACCCTTTACTCTGGTTTAAGTTTGTTGGAAAACGTAATAGAAAAATCACTTGAAAAAAATTTTAAATTGAAAAGAAGTCAATTGACGGTTAATGGACCACTNCCCTTATACCCAGTAAAAGTCTCAAATCGTTTTAGAGGCCAATTGGTTTTGGAGTCAGAAAACCGAAGCTTACTACACAACGTTATAACTTCAGTAGAAGACTGGCAACCGTTGAAAAGCAAGTTTAATGGGTATATTGATATTGATCCAATTGAGATTTGATTATATTTTGTGAGAAAAGAAAATCATCACTTTTGCGCCCTGTTGCATAAAGTTTTGTAAAAGCTTAGGAAGCTTAACGTAAGATTTGGAATTTTCTGCCCAATGAGCATGTCCAGCTTCGTCCTCTAGCATTGCCTTTACAATGAGTCGCGAAGATTTATCATTTCCAGGTAGAACTTTTAAATGTCCGAGCAAATGTTTTTCTACTTGTCTTTCGGTTTCAGCTAAAAAACCTAAGGATTTCTTCTCTCCGGATAAACTAGCAGAAACGCCAAGAAAAAAAGCTCCTCCGTACCAAAGAAAATTTAAATAACTTTGACGAGAACCAAGTTTGGTGATTTGAGAACTAGTCCAATTTAAATGATCAGCTTCTTCCTCTGCGGCTTTAGAAAAATAATCAACCATGTCTGAATTTCTTTCGAAAAGAATTTGTCCTTGATATAAGGCCTGAGCTGCGACTTCCCCAGCATGGTTTACTCTCATCAGGTTAGCTGAAGTCTTTTTTTCTTCATTGGTCAAATCTGTAATTTCGATTTGATCCCCAGGATTTTTTCGACCAGTTCCAGAAAGGTTTCCAAATACTGTTTTTAAGAAGTTATCAAATACACAAATAATTGAATCAGAATTACTAATCTTAATCATTTAATTAAAATCACCACCTGATTTATTAGATAAATAAATCACAGCGTTTTTGATTTCTTCATCATTGTGAGCACCTCCACCCTGGGCTGCCATACTTCCCTTGCCGTTTATGGCAGAGTATACAAGCTTGTCAAGTCCTTGAGATAATCTAGAGGCCCATGCTTGTTTATCTCCTAATTTTGGAGATTCAAGTAAACCTCCAGCGTGGCAAGCAGCACAACGAGCATTGTAAACTTGCTCTCCAGTTTGTATAGTTTTTTCCAGATTGTCTTCAACAAAAGCCACATTGACGGTGGGGGGAGCCTCTGTAGAGAATGTTCCAACTGGTTTAATTCTCTCGACGATTGCCTCCTCTGTGTATGCATTTTTACCCTCGGTAGACGAAGCTAAATTACCAACATATTGCGTTAACAATACGATTATGAAAATGGGCACAATAAATGCAGCAACTATCACAGCTATTAACTGTTTTGGGGTTTTGATTGGCATTCCACTCATATTAAACCTTTTATTATTTGACTGTCATAATATTAATAATATCAGTTTTACATGTAACTAAACTTTATGCACCTTAAAAATAATTATTCTCGTGTTATCGTAAGCGTCTGTAGCTCAGTGGATAGAGCACTGGCCTCCGAAGCCAGTGGTCGCAGGTTCGATTCCTGCCAGACGCGCCAAATTCGTTTTTGCGATAACATTTTATTACGAGCATGATTGAATTTTTTGATATTTTAAGAACTAATCAACCAAAATGATAAAAAATGCTCACTAGCTGGAAAGAATCTATTTCTCAATTAGTTTTGGATGCTCTGAAGTTCGGTGAAAATTCACAAGAACTATCCAACATTACTAATATTTTGAATTTTGAAAAAATATTTAACTCTATTTCTAAACCACGAGATATTCAAAATGGTGATGTAGCATCAAATATTGTTTTTTTTGTCTCGAAAAAAACTAAGTCTAATCCCAATATAGTTGGGAAAATGATTNATGAAAAGATCAATCGATTTATTTGTGAAGCAAANACAACTTATGACAATGGTGTGATCATCGAAAAAGTTGAATTTGCTCCTCCTGGCTTTATTAATTTTTGGATTTCTNCCAAAACAAAGTTTGAAGTTATTTCAAAGATTATTTTTGAAGAGGAATTTGGAATCATCAAATTAAACAATGAACAAAAAATCATTCTCGAATTTGTATCAGCAAATCCTACTGGCCCACTTCATGTTGGACACGCTCGACAAGCAGCATTAGGTGACGCAATAGCTAAAATTCTCAAAGCAAGTGGAGCTAGTGTTTGCAAAGAGTTTTACTATAACGACGCAGGAAATCAGATTGAAAATTTGATGTTATCAGTNAAGGCTAGGTTAGAAAAAATTTCACCTTCTGACCCCAACTTTCCAAAAGATGGATACAAAGGGGATTACATCATTGAAATTTGCAAACAGTTTGATGATGAAAATGCTAATTCACCACCTAAAGGGGAATTAACAGAAAAAATTAAAAATTTTTCAGTAGATTATTTAAGAAGAGAGCAAAATAATGATTTAACAGCACTTGGTGTTAATTTTGATTCTTTCAAACTTGAGTCCTCTTTTTACCTTAATGGTGAAATTGAAAAAATTGTTGATACCATAAAAAATAATGATAAAACTTACGAAAAAGATTCTGCTTTATGGTTTAAATCATCTTTTTACGGAGATGACAAAGATCGAGTTATGAGAAAGGCTGACGGTAATTATACTTATTTTGTTCCTGATATTGCATACCATCTTGATAAATGGAAAAGGGGTTTCAAGCGTGCAATTAATATTCAAGGATTAGACCATCACGGAACCTTAAAAAGGGTAGCAGCTGGACTACAGGCTTTGAATGAGGGAATTGAAAAAGACTTTCCAAAAACNATCCTTCACAAAATGGTGAAAGTAGTCAAAGATGGAGAAGAGGTAAAAGTTTCAAAAAGATCTGGGACATTTATCACTCTTAGAGACTTAATTTGTTGGGCTGGTAATATTAAGAATAATGAAGAATTTATTGATTTGGTTAATAACGAGAAGGAATCNCATAAATTATCAAAGGGAAGAGATGTTGTTAGATACTTTTTAACTTCAAAAAAGGCTGAAACTGAATTTACATTTGATGTAAATATTGCACAAAAACAAAATGANGAAAATCCTGTTTTTTATATCCAATATGCTTACGCAAGAGCAGTTAGTTTAATTAACCAGTCTGGTTTAAGCTCAGAGGAGTTAATCAAATACTTCAATACACTCTCGAAAGTTAATTTAGTCAAAATATCAGAGCTTTTAGACTCAACAAAGGAGTCAATTTTATGTATGAGATTAGCTGAATTTCCAAGGGTATTCGAAACTGCTGTAACTGAACTTGCTCCTCATGTGATAACCTTTTATGTTAAAGATCTAGCATCTGACTTTCATAGTTACTATAACGACACAAAAATTAATGTGGAAGATGAAACTCAAAAAAGGGTTCGTTTGCTTCTCGTACTTGCAACTTCGATGATTCTTCAAAAATCATTGAGTTTGTTGGGTATTTCATCTCCACCCAAAATGTAAAAATTTATTCGAAAAGTTTTTTATGATTTCAAAACCATCTGGACTTAGTTTAGTGAGTTTTTTTCTTGGTTTGACAATAGGTTTAACTGTTGCTGCATATATAGCTTTTTACGTAACTAAAACACCTGTTCCGTTTGTTGATAGATTAAATGATACGAANCTAATAGATCCAGGAGAACTAAATTCACCCAAGGCAAGAAATAGTGATCTGGTAGTTAAAGTTTTACCAGAGAAAGAAATTGTTTTCCCCAAAGATGAAATAGAGTCTCTTGTTAATGAAAGAGAACAAGTTGACATGACAAATGACAACGAGAAANCATCTGTTGNCAGCAACAGGTTTCCTGGAGTGTACTCATCTCCAGCAAAAATAATAACAAATCCTAAAACCACTAAAAAGTTAGAGAAAAAATCTGCCAAAATTTTTTACCTTCAAGTAGGGGCATTTAGATCTATGGATGAGGCTGATAGAATGAGAGCAAGGCTAGCTTTTTTGGGATTTGAAGCATCATTATATAAAAAAAATAAACCAGACAGTGTTTTTTATCGTGTAAGGCTTGGTCCTTTTACTAGCAAAGAGGAACTTAATATTGTTAAGAAACGTCTTAAAAGCGATAAAATAAAGTCACATGTTGTTCAAGGAGAAAAAAATTGAATAAAGCTTTCCTTAGATTTTGTTCGTCTATTAAATTTCATCAAACTTTAAATCTAATNAAAATAGTTAATTTTTTACTTCTTATTTTTTTTATTTGCTATGCAAATACTTCATATTCGATGCAGTTTGATGAAGGAATCGATTATAAAGTTATTGACATTAAGAATANTCAACTTAACAAAAAACCTTTGGAAGTAGTTGAGTTTTTCGGTTATTTTTGCCCACATTGTAAAAGTTTTTCACCTTCACTCAAGAAATGGGAAAAATCTTTACCTAAAAACGTCAAGTTCAAACAATTGCATGTTCCCTTCAGAGATATTAACCATCAAAAACTATTTTTTACACTTACAAATATGAATGCCGAAGAAAAACTTCACTATAAGATCTTCAATGCAGTCCAGGTAAAAGGTATTCCTTTAAACAACTTCTTAGAAATACTTTCATGGGTAGAGAGTTATGGAATTGATGAAAAGGAATTTGAAAAAGTTTGGAACTCAAAAAAGGTTAAATCTGAAATGGATAACGCAACCAGATTAATGAAATTGTATAAAATAGACGGTGTTCCTCAATTAATTATAAATGGAAGATATTTAACTTCTCCTGCCATGGCAGGNGGCAGTCACAAAAGAACTTTAAAAGTAGTCGAGTACCTTTTAAACAAAAAATAAATTATATGTTTATTATTTTTTTGTAAACTATTTTTTTTGGCATATCAAATTGCTTAGAAAGTAACGTAGCTAATTCGGAAGGTTTTAAGTATTTTTGCAGTATATTTATCCATTGATCAATTTCATGGTTGTTGTTTATCTTTTCTCCAAAAGAACTGAGATCAAAAACCAAAACATATTCTCCTGCTAGTTCATTTGAATTACTGATACTTTTGATTGTTCGAATATTTATATATTCACCTATGTTTCCCCACCAAAGAGTTTCAAATTTCTTTGTTAATTCACGTCCAATAAACACTTCACACTTACTTCCAAAAATCTGAAAGCAGTCTGCTATGGATGCATCAATTCTATGAGGTGCTTCGAAAATAACTGCAATCCCAGCCTTTGACTTAATTTTTTGCAAAAAGGTTAATCGATTGTTTTTTTTTGCCGGCAAAAAACTCCAAAAAGATATTGGGTTTTTTTGATCAAACTTAAACCCACATAGGGATATTGCAGTAGTTAGTGCACTNGGACCAGGAACTGGAATTATTGAAAAACTTCTTTTTCTAAATTCATTTATTAAAGTTATNCCTGGATCAGATATGCAAGGTGTGCCTGCGTCACAGACAAATCCAACAATTGAAAACTTGTCAACAGCATTTAAAACTTTAAATAAATTTTTTTTTTCATTTTTTTCATTAAATGANATAAAACCATCTTTAGGGTATTTGATACCTAATATATTTAATAGTTGCTTGGTTCTTCTGGTATCTTCAGCAAGAATCAAGTCCAAATTTTCTAAAATTTTTACAGCTCTAAAACTTATGTCATCTAGGTTTCCTATAGGAGTAGAAATTATATAAAGCCCAGATTTGAGGTTATTATACTGTTCAAGATTTCTTTTCATAATTAAGATTGAACCACAAAAACTATTGTGTTTTGAGTTAATCTTAGCAATTATTTCTGCCAAGACTTATAATACTTTTATGNTAAATATTCCTATAAGTAGTNTTAAATTAAATAAATCTACGGTTTTAATTTTTGTTCTTACTTGGCCTTTGATTTATTTACAAGGATGTTTTCCTGTTGTTGCTACTGGAATTGTTGCAAGTGCGGTAGCTGTAACTGATAGAAGGACAGCTGGAATTATAGTTGAGGATGAAACAATAGAAATAAAGTTTTTAGGTGAGAAAATTAGGAATTATTCAGCAAAAGATGGGGTCTCAGTGACAGNTACAAGTTTTAATAGAACAGTTCTTTTGACTGGTTGGGTTCCAAATGAAGGTATTAAAAAAGAAATTGCAGGTCTGACAGCACAAATCGAAAATGTTAGAGAAATAATTAATGAAATCAACATTGGTCCGCCAGCAACATCTACCACTTTTGGTAAAGATGCAATCTTAACGGCAAAAGTTAAAGCAAGCTTAATTGATGAAGACAAATTAAATGGGATAGTTGTAAAGGTAAAATCAGAATCTGCTGTTGTTTACTTAATGGGTATAGTTACTGAGAAGGAAGCTATATTAGCCGCAGATATTGCTTCAAGAATTGTAGGCACAAAAAGAGTAGTCAGAGCTTTTGAAATTGTTTCTGAAGATGAAATAAAAAAATTAGAAAGTTTGAGTAATTAACTATAAAGTTTTTTTATCTAAATTATTAATTAATTTATCGTATTCCTGTTGAATTTTTTTAAATATTGGGCCAGGNTTATTGCTATGAGTTTTATTTCCAATTTTTTGCCTATCAATCATTGTTATCGCTAAAACTTCTTTTGTAGCAGAAGTTAAAAACACTTCATCAGATTTAATCATTTCCTCATAGAAAATATCTCGTCTTGAGAAATTGATGTTTAATTTGCCACATATTGACTCAATTATCTTAATTCTAACGCCTTCAAGTATGTTTTGTCCTTTTCGTGGTATTNAGACCGTGTTGTTTATTACAACCCAAACACTTGATGCTGCACCTTCTTGTAATTTGTCATCTTTAATTAAAATTGCTTCGTTAGTGTGTTCTTCATTTGCTTTTTGTCTTGCTAGCACATTAGCTAATAAAGAAATGGATTTGATATCACACCGTCCCCATCTTTCATCATCAGTGGTAATAGCAGTTATTCCATTATTTCTACTCTCAAGACTTGGACGAATCAGTGGACTGGACATTGCAAATATTGTTGGTGAAGCATGAACTGGGAATGCATGGTTTCTATTTGCGACACCTCTTGTAATTTGTAAATATATTATTTGGTGTTTTCCTGGGTTTTTTATAATGAGTTGATTTATAATGTGAAAAAGTTTTTCCTGGTTTAAATCAATTGTTAATTTGATGGATTCTAGACTAATTTTTAATCGGTTATAATGCATTTCGAAGCAAAAAAAAGAACCAGAATACACTGGAATAACTTCATAAACTCCATCAGCAAAAAGAAATCCTCTATCAAGTGGTGAAATTTTCGCTTCTGATAGTGGTACGTATCTTTCATTTAAATAGACTATTGAACTTAAATCGATATCATCCGTAAAAGAAATCATAAAATTTAAATTTGAAGGCGCTTGACAACTTTGTTGCCTATAACATGTGATTCAATTATTTCATCTATATCAGACTGGTCAATGTATTGGTACCATATTCCCTCTGGATAAATAACCAAAACAGGGCCTTCATCACATCTAGATAAGCAACCAGCTCTATTCACTCTAATTTTGTGTTTAGAAGCAGTTTTAATTTTTTTCAAACGGTCTTTTGCATATTTTTGAAGAGAAGTTGCACCAACATTACTACAGCAGGTTTGATCCTTACCCCTATCGTTCAAGCAAAAGAAAATGTGTTTCTCAAAATAGGACATACGTATAACTGGTTCTTATAAATGATATCAATTACATTATATTAGATGTGGAAAGAAAATGAATTAAAGAAAATAGACTCAACACAAAAAGAGGCTATTAGAAAAATCTTGGATGGTGAAATAATTAGCCCTGAGTTTTTTTATAGTTATAACCAATATGACGGTTATGGNACTCATGGCAAAAAATGGGAGCAATGTAAGCATTCAGTTGCAATAAGTTTTGTTTGGTCAAAAGAATTCACTCCAAAATTAAATAAAACNGTGCTGCCTATAGTGGTTAGTACGAAAGTAATTCAAGGTCTTGAGAAGTATCTTAACCTCTCNAACCACACNCTTGGGTTAAAGTGGCCAAATGACCTTATTAAAGATGGGAAAAAAATTGGGGGAGTTCTTGTACAGACAACAAATTATAAAAAAGTTGAATGGATAGTAGTAGGAATTGGCCTTAATTTAANTTGGGATCCACCTCCAAAAAATAAATATTTTGGTAGTTTNTTAAGTAAAAATATAAGTAATTATTCTAAAAAACAAATAGTACTAAATATTTCTAAAAGTATGAAAAAAATCTTTAAATCTATAGATATGAACAACATAATTCACGAATTCAACAGAAGGGATATTTTCAATGGAAAATTATTGAAAATTAAGGTTAATAATGACGAATATAGTGGTAAAAATTGCGGAATTACTAAAAGTGGAGGTATAAGTTTGGAAATAAAAAAAGGAAGTAAACGAACATTTACAACAGGCAACATAAACATACTATGAAATTATTCGTTGATGTTGGAAATAGCAGGTTGAAATGGTTATTGCTTGCAGGTAATGACTCAAAGGAAATTTTATATGCAAGAAAAGATTCAATTCCAATAACAGATTTGCAGTTCCCAAAAAAAACAATAGAAGAAACTATACTTTTTAAACAAATAAAAAAAAATATTAGCTATGTTAACCATCAATTGGGGAATAAACTTTCTTCGGAGAAAAGTTGTTTAAAAACAATAGTATGGATTTGTGTCAGTCCTAAATTAATAGAGAAAAAAGTCATTAAAATTCTNGAAAGGTTGTACGGAAAGTCTCCTCCAAAAAAAATAGNTACACCAGANGATGGAAAATTTAACTTTGAAATGGAATGGGGAGAAGTTTTTTTAAAGTGCAATTATGAAAATCCGAAAAAATTTGGAGCTGACAGATGGGCTGCATTAATAGGTTTAGCATCTTTAGGGCCTTACAATCAGCACCAAACGAAAAATTCACAAGAAATAATCTTAGTATCTGCAGGAACTGCAACTGTAATAGACAGAGTCACTTGGAAAAGGATTTCAGTAGGAAAATGGATTTGTGAACTCAAAGGTGGAATGATTTTTCCGGGCTTTAGTCAGATGCATTCGAATATGGAGTTCTTGGATAAATATTTAATCCAAAAAAAAGGTCAGTTAACATTTCACCCAAAAAATACTGAAGACGCAATTAAAACTGGTATCGCATTTAGTCAAACCTTATTTGAAAGGAATAAGAATAAAATAATAATTGTGCACGGTGGTGAATCTGACAAATGGATAGAATCTTACGTTTTTTTTAATTCAACTAACTACGAACCAATAAGACTACCTTGGCTTNTTTTCGAAGGTCTATATTTAATAAATAAAACAAAGTNAACAANTTACAGCCTATCANTTTTTACCTTCATTAATTTTACTGTTGATTTTTTTTCGAAATAGATTTAACTCTTTGACATTTTCGAAAGATTGATCAAAAAGTAAAGATAAATTATGAAGTATTCTTTCAGCGACCTTTTTTTCCCAACTAACATCAAATTTTATTTGTTTATCTAGCCAGTGCTCGAGCCACCCTGGTTCAGGCAAACGGCTTTGAACTGTATCGTTAGGAAACAGATTTTGGTTAACATGAAGATTTGTTGGATGAAGTGCTTGCGCTGTGCGATTAGCAGAGGCCATAAGTACNCCAATTTTGGAAAACGCAGCTTGAGCTTTAACACCTATCTGACCAACTGCTTTTTTCATATAGCGTAGATATGCACCACCATGTCTTGCTTCATCTTTAGCGATAGTTTCGTAAATAGATTTGATTACAGGTTCCGTATGCCATTGAGCAGCACAGCGATACCAATGATTTAATCTAATCTCACCACAAAAATGAAGCATTAGTGTTTCTAGTGCAGGGGCTGGATCAAAATCAAATCTTACCGCGTGAAGTTCCTCTTCTGAAGGAACAAGATGAGGACAAAATCTTTTTAAGTATTCGATTAACACTAGACTATGTTTTTGTTCTTCGTAAAACCATACGGACATGAATGCAGAAAAATCACTATCGTGCTTATTATCTCTAAGGAACATTTCTGTGGCAGGTAGTGCAGCCCATTCTGTTATGGCGTTCATTTTTATTGTTATTGCCTGATCTTCGCTTAATTTATTTGAATCAAATTTCTTCCATGGAATATCATCTTCTAGATTCCATCTAACTCTTTCAAAAGCTCTAAAAAGATCGGGGTACAACATAGAATTTGAGGTGATAGTTTTCATAGTTCTAATTGTATGCTTTAACTTGACACTTAGTATGAAAATTTATTGTATTTTTTTTCTAACATTTGATTTTGCCCATTCAATTGGAACGTTAAAAGGGAAGTATGCGGCAAAAAATTCACTGCCATCCCAGAAATCTTCGTGCGTTAAGATTAACCCTTCATTGTTTATGGATAAGTATGAGCAACCATTAATGTTTGTTTCTTTACTTTTTGTATTTTTTTTAAAAGAAAAAACCCATNTAATAACAACTTCAGACTCTGAGTATATTGTTTTAGTGACAAGAAACCTAGGATTAACTAAATTTACAAACATTGAATTATAAATTTTGTAAATACTTTTTTTCCCAACAACATAGTGGAAAGGATCAGAAAATTTACAGTTTTCTGAATAAAAAAGTAAAAGATTATCTAAGGTTTCAACAGATAAATTGTTGATAATAGGAACAAGCTCTTTTAAAAATTTACTTTGCACGACAGTCCTAGTTTTTTTGTAGCAATTTGGTCAATTTAAAATAGAGCCAGTATGGTAAANAGTTAAAAAATTTTAGCCAAACAGTAAATCTTTTGGGAAAGTGAATTTCAAATTTTCCATCTTTTAATCCGGTTAAGATATTCTCGGCAGCTTCCTCAGGAGTGATAATAGCAGGCATTTTAAAATTATTTTTTTTTGTAAGCCTAGACTCCACAAAACCAGGACAAACTAAACTAATGTTAATACCCAAAGATCTCAATTCAATGTAACTAGCTTCCGCAAGATTGTTCATTGCCGCTTTACTAGGTCCATATGCAACTGCACCAGGAAGTCCTCTGTAACCTGCAACACTAGAGATCCAGACCCAGTGAATACTTTTTTTAGCAAAATTAGATTTATTTTTGATCCAATAATTGATCATTAAAGAAAAAGGTTTGAAAACACAAGAAAAGTTTGTATTTAAGATTTGATTTGCCTCTTCAACATTAAAATCTTTAAAATTCATGGGTGTATAAATACCAGGACACCAGAATACTGTGTCAATATATAATTTTTTTCTTTCAATATCACTAAATAGATATTCAATTTCATCAGGATTAGTAACATCAATTTGATAAACATTTTTTTTAATGAATTTCTTTTCCAGCAATGAGCCTCTTCTTGCAGCTACAAAGACGTTGGAGTTATTTTTTCTTAATAGATCAGCAAGTGCNAAACCAATTCCACTCGAAGCTCCGACAACTAATATATTTCTATTNTCTATTTTGTCAAAAGGAGCATTTAATTTGGTGAATGTGAACATTTTTTTGATCAGGTTCATAAATTACTTGCTTTAATAAACGATAAAGTTACTTCCCCTAAAACGAAACCAAATTTAGAAAACTGTGCTTTATTCATTAATACCCTCTCATCCACCAAGTACATCCAATCATCAAACTTCACATTTACCGAACCGTTATCAAGAGGTAGCTCTAAAATATACTCCCATTTAAGAGTATTACCAGAAATAGTTCCTATTGCTTCTCCAACAACATCATCTGCAGTACCAATCCATTGTGTGGAATTTAGTTTTTTTAATTTCCAAATTCTTTGCTCGGTTTTACCATCAGACCACTTAAACTGTTCGTCAAGAGTACCTTCGTTTTCATTGAATTCACCAACAATTTCAACAACAAATCTTTTTGTAACTGACCCTGACCGATCTTGAACTATTCCATATCCAGTGGTGTTACCGTCAAAAAACCTTTGAAGATTAAAAGAGGGTTTTTCATTTGCATAATCGTCCAAATTTTGAAATGCACAGCCAGACAAAGAAATTATGAGTAACGAATTGAATAGGATTTTTAATATTAATTTCATTTTTAGTCCTTTAAGAATTTACTTATTTAAGTACTTATAAATAGCTAAAACACATATCATTTTTAGAAAGCAAGGGAGACCTGCATAAAAAAATTGTAGAGCAATTAGTGAATTAGGAGGCGAATCTCCAACAGAAGAATAACCATAAAATGACAAAAGAGGTAAAACCGTGCCAGAAGCAAAAGCTAAAGACAATTTGATAACCAAATTAAGCACACCAAAATAACTTGATTCAAGGTGGCCACGATGTCCGAGTTCATTTATTTTTTTTGCTAAAATCATCGGTGGGCAGAGTAACTCAGCACCTAGCGAAAAACCAGTTATTGAACAGATAATTAAAAAATAAAAAAAATCTTTAGAGTTAAGAAATAAAGCTCCTATAAAGGCTGTAATTGAGATCAAAATTGCAAAACACCAAATAGAAACGGGGCCATAAAAATCAATTTTTTTTGCCCAGAACGGCATACTAATTATCGCAAACAAAAAATAAACGATAAGGAGNAAACCAGCAGTTTCATTTTTTAAATTTAAAATGTCTTGAACAAAAAAAATGAACAATAATGCAGGTATAGAATTGGCTAATGCGTTTAAGCCAAAAATAAAAAACATTACTCTAGTTTTTCTTCCAATAACCTTATTGAAAGTAAAATTGTTTTGAGTTTTTCTTGGGGTCTTTAAATTTATAGAGGATATTGAAAACAAAAAGTAAATTGAAAAAAAACTGCACANAATTACTACAATTGACATCCCAAGNAACATTCGTTGAGTCGCAAAGTAAGAAGCTACAATGACACCAACTAATGTAAACATTTCTCTGCTAGTTACAAATCTCAATTGCTGTTGGGATTTTTCAGTAATACTTAGAACCCAGCTTTGATATGCAAGCAATGCAGCGCCATTAGAAATTGAAACCAACAAGAGAAAAAAACAAAGCCATGNTAAAGAATAAAAAAAACTAGGAAAATCTTCNGGAGGGTTCATTAACCAAAAAAAACTAAATACTAGAGTTACTATTGAAGGAATTATCCACTTTAAAAATCTTTGGCCGCTTGTAATATCTACGCACCTTCCGATAATAGGATCAGTAATGGCATCTGTAAAACGAACAATCATAAGTATCAAACCAACAATGGCTAAAGATAAACCATTTTTATTTTCATATAAAACGGGAGTAACTATAAAAAGAGGTAATGCTGTAAAAGAAAATAAAAATCCAGAAAAGCCATATTGTAAGATTATTTTTTTTGAGTAGTGCATTAATTGCTTAAACCCAAGAGTTTTCTTCTAAGCGTTGGCTCACTTGTATTTTTGTTTAACCAAATAGAAAAAAAAGCTTTAGCGAATTCGACATNACTGTTGCTAGCGATTAATTTGTTGTTATGAAAAATTTTTAGTCCAAAATTAGGTGAAAAAATTCCAGTCAAAGTATCATTTTTTGAAATATCTGGAAACTTCTCCAACATCCACTTATGCCAAAGTAGCAAATCCTTTTCTTTATAAATATTTAACTTCAGCATTTCTTTTCNGCTTATATTAGCGATTTTTTCTTTACTAAATTTTTTGGCATACTCTATTTCAAGAGCAAAATTAATCTTAAAAGGAAATTCAGGGTTAAAGAGAGTGCCTGAAAATAGAGATGCTCTGTATAATTTAATACCAAAAAAAGAGAGCTTACCNGTACCAACCAAGCTAGATTGTTCATCGATAAAAGAAAACCATCTTTTCTCTCTAAAATCATTAGAGCTGGCATTAGATTGAAATATTGGATTAAAGCTAAAAGCTAGT
The DNA here is from genome assembly GCA_002170285.1 of Betaproteobacteria bacterium TMED100. Lineage (GTDB taxonomy): Bacteria > Pseudomonadota > Gammaproteobacteria > Burkholderiales > Burkholderiaceae_A > UBA7377. Next base: position 8,579 of record NHFB01000031.1, on the reverse strand, counting down.
ATAAAAAAAACAACTATAAACAGTTTATGCTTCATTGTTGATTTTGTAAGGAATTTTGTAAGGTAAACTGAGCTACTTCAATGTCTCCAGTCCTAAAACCTGCCTCGCAATAAGATAGATAAAATCTCCACATATTACAAAATTTTTTGTCCAGTCCTAAATCTTCAATTTTGTTAATATTCTTTTCGAATGAGATTTGCCATTCTTTAAGTGTTCGGGCGTAATCATGGCTGAACCATAACTCATTTGTAACTTCAAGGCCGGCTTTTTTTACCTCTTGTTTGAAAATTGATTCACTAGCCAACATTCCCCCAGGAAAAATATACGATTGTATAAAATCTACACCGTTTTTATATTGTTCAAACTTGCTATCGTGTATGAGTATGGTTTGAATTAGAGCTTTACCAGTGGGCTGTAAATGAGTTTTAATAGATTCAAAATATTTAGACCAGTATTTAGCACCCACAGCTTCAAACATTTCAATNGAAACNATAAGGTCAAATTTTCCNACCACATTGCGATANTCAAGTATTTNAAATACGCATCTATCNTTATNGGAATNANGGTAAANAGTTTCNTTAATATACTCGTATTGTTTCTCGGAAAGAGTAATCCCGAAATATTTTGCGGAAGTTTCTTCCAAAAGCTGTCTTGCAAAACCGCCCCATCCACATCCAATTTCAAGAACTGAAAAATTTTTGTTCATATTTCCACACAGTGAAATTGCTTGTTGGTTCTTCTTTTTTTGAGCTGCTTCAAGAGATAAATTACAATTTTCCCCATAAAATGCTGCAGAATACGTCATTGTAGGATCAAGAAATAATTTGTAGAATTCATTACTTAAATCATAGTGCGCAGAAATATTTGATTTGGCATTTTTTTTTGAGTTAAAGTTTAATTTATGAGTAATCCACTCATATATTAAAAACAATTTTTTACCATGAATTATTGTTTCAAGTTCTTTTTTATTGATGGAAATAAATTGAAACAAATCAGTCAAGTTTTTCGATGACCACAATCCCTTCATGTATGCCTCGCCAAAGCCAATATCCCCCTTAGAAAAAGTTGACATTAATGCATCCCAACTTTTCAGAGTTAGATTAGCACTTATTAATGAGGCATCAACTGAGCCTAGAAAAAGACAAGTCTCATGTTCTGGAGTAACAAGTTTGAGTTGTCCGTATTTTATGTTATTAAGTAATTTGAGTATCAATTTGATACGCCAATTATTTCTTTTCTTCTCATTAAATTTTATGCGAGCAAGAGGTGGAATTCTAAATTTCAACATATTTTATTGCACTTTTCTGGTTATTATTTTTATGCCTTTAAGCCATAGTTTTAGGGCTTGCCAATTGATTCTGACAAGTGTCAAAAGCGGTAGAAACAAGAAATAAACTAACGAAACTTTTCCTACTAAGGAGTCAGTATTTAATTTTTCTCCACTTACTGATGAAATAAATAGAGGCCCATCTTCATCAATTAGTTCAATTCTTGAAGTTTCTTTTTTTTGGGGCTTACCTCTAAAAAATCTAAAATTATATGAACCACTAATCTCTATAAAAGGTGAAACATAAAATTTTTTATTGGAAGCTAGTGTTTGTCCATTAGCTATGTAATGTTCGTCTTTTTTTGGCGAGAGGACGTAAATTTCCCTTTGCTTGAAGGTGTTGTTTACTTCAACAACCACGGCCACAATTTGGTTTTTTTTATTTTCACAAAACCAAAAACTAACAGGTTTAAAGCCTAATCTTAAAACCTTTGGGAAAGTTGAAAGCCAAATTTCCCCATCAACTTTTAGTTTAAAGTTTAATAAAATATTTTCAATCCATTCAATTAATGGTTTTCCATCACCATGATCGATATCATTAACAGTTAGGAAAGAACATCTATTTAAACCAAAAAAAACATTACCTTTGTTTTCAGTTCTGGAATATGAACGAATAGGCACCGAAACATAAAGATTGTTATATCTAAACTCGTGTATTTTAGGCCTTAATCTTTTATGAAAGATTTTTGAAAAAAAAATTTGAGTATTACTACTATCACATTTAATCATTAACTATTGAGAAATTGTTTATTTACTATTTCGGCTATTTTTCTTCCAGATGCAAAGCCATCTTCATGAAAGCCGTAACCCAGCCACGATCCAGCAAACCACTGATTGTTTAAACCTTGAATGTTCTTAAGTTCAGACTGGGCTTGTATTGCATTAAAATCAAATAAAGGATGTTCATAAGTCATTTTTTTAAATATTTTATCTTTTCTAATATATTGATCAGCATTTAATGTTACAAAAATATTTGTATGGGTATTAAGTTTTTGAAGAGCATTCATCCAGTAAGTGACTGTTAATGAGGAGGCACTGTCCTTGTCGGTTGTGGTTGCAATATAATTCCATGCAGACCAAACCTTTTTCCTATATGGCATAAGTGAGTCGTCAGAGTGCAACACTGCAGTATTTTTATGATATTTGATTTTATTTAAGATACTGTGACTTGGTTGATTTTTTCCAACTATTTCAGCAGATTGACTGGAGTGGCATGCTAAGACTACGCCATCAACTTCGATTTCAAAATGGCTTTTGTGTTTATTGTTAAAACCTAAAATTTTAATGCCCTCAGTTAGTTCCTTGTTTTTTAAAATATCAATTTTTTTTACTTGCGTATTTATTTTTATATCTATATCTCGTTTTTTCATCTTTAGGTTATTTAAAAATTTATCGATGTAAGTCTTGCTTCCACCTTTTATTGAATACCATTCAAAGTGGTTGGATAAACTTAAAAGTCCATGGTTGTAAAAAAAATTTATTAAATTTTTTGCGGGAAAGTCTAAAATTTTCAATTCTGGCGTTGACCATATAGCTGATGCCATGGGGTATAGATAGTAATTACAAAATTCTTTACCAAATTTGTTAAGAATTAAAAATTCTTTTATGCTCAAATTGTTTTTAATTTTTGGGTTAAAAAAAATCTTTTTTGATAACTTGTTAAACCTGTTTATCTCGTACAACATGTAAAAGAAGCGTGGAGAATAAAGGTTAGACTTTTGAGAGAAAACAGCGCTTAAACTTTTACCAGACCACTCAAAACCACCATCATCTAAAGAGAAAGAAAATGACATGTCCGATTTTGTCCAGTCAACATTTAATTCTTTTAACCATTTTATGAATAATGGGTAGTTAGGTTTGTTAAAAACAATGAATCCGCTGTCAACATCGATATCGTTGTTGTTTATGTTTAGAGAGTGTGTATGAGTGTGACCTCCTAAACGAGATGACTGCTCAAGCAGAATTATTTTAAAACGTGGATCAAGACCCCATGCCGCAGAAATTCCTGCAATGCCGCTTCCCACAACAGCAATGGTTTTTCTTTTAATCATTAGGTTGTGCTAAGGTTAAATTTCCTTTTTTCGATTTGAGCAAATGCAGAGTGATTGTGAATTGATTCAAAGTTTTCAGATTCAATTGAATANCCATTGATTCTTTTTTTTGAAACAAATTTTTCAAGAGATATAGCAACGTCTCTGACCAGGTCCTCTACAAATTTGGGNTTATCATATGCCTTTTCAGTCACNAATTTTTCATCAGGCCTTTTTAAAAGGCCCCAAAGCTCGCAGGATGCTGCTTCTTCAGCTAAAAATATTATTTCGTTAACATTTAAGTTTGGGTCAATTACATCTACCGTAATAGAGATATGGGACCNTTGATTGTGGGCACCATATTTTGAGATATTTTTAGAACAAGGACATAAACTGGTGACTGGAACTACAACTTTTAGAGACGGGTTGATTAAATCATTAGCATTTGTTTCGAGTTCCCAAGTTACGTCNTAGTCCATNAGGCTTTTGACTCCTGAAACAGGAGCANNTTTATTAATGAAATAAGGGAAACGAATTTTTAACCACCCNGAACCCGCTTCAAGCCTTTTTAACATTTCATTTCCAAGATTAATTAATGAAGTTGTTGAAGTTGCGAGTTTATTTTCTTGAAATACTTCGACAAATCTGGACATGTGAGTCCCTTTGACGGAAGCCTCTAAAGATACAGTCATATCTACTGTAGCAACAGTACTTTGTATCCCATCCGGCGTTAGTACATTTATTGGATGCCTAAGACCTCTAATTCCGACTTTTTGAATCTCTATAGCTCTTTTGTCAGCTTGAGACTGAACATCTGGTAGTGGCGCTGAAGAAAATTGCTCGGGCGCATTCATTAGTTGTCCTTTTAATATTTTGTGTTTAATTATCTTGTTTAAGTTGGCAGTTTCAAGAGCTTTTCTATATCGATGATTAGTTTTCTACTTGTAGGCGAAGTAAAACTTGAATAACTTCTTATAAAATCACCGTTTTTNTCAATAAGATACTTATGAAAGTTCCAACGAGGTTGCTCTGATTTTTTAGCNAAGTNAAGAAAAAGCTTGTTTGCATTTGGGCCTTTTACCTTTGATTTGGCAAACATTGGAAACTTTACACCGTATGTGTTTTCGCAGAAATCCGCAATTTCTTTATTAGATCCTGGCTCTTGGTTTCCAAAATCATTAGACGGAAAACCTAAAACTACTAACCCTCGGTCCTGATACTTCTTGTAAAGATCTTCAAGACCCTTGTACTGCTTCGTAAATCCACAGAAGCTAGCGGTATTAACAACCAGCAATACNTTTCCTTTGTAGTCACATAAACTTTTTGGCTCATCATCTTGCAATTTCGGGAACTCTACATTAAGCAATTTGGAACAACTTATTGAATTATCAGTATTCTTAATCACTTTTTCTGAGGCCAGCAGATTGCCACCAAATGTAAGTAAAAAACACAATATTATTAAATTTTTAGATTTTTTCATAATAATAGAAATTTATTTTTAACCCTAACATTATCAAGTCAGGGTGTTTCTCTCAACCTAAATCCTTAACGACCTAAGGTTTTGGAAATGAATATTCAATTAAACTGCTCTTTTGTTGGGTTTAGTCTTTTGTTGTGATTGGGCGTTTTTTCTTTTTTTTACCGGTGATCTTTTCGGTGTATTAATATTGGTACTTGTTTTTAGGATTGATTCCATTTGATCTTCNACACTTTTCCACCATAATAAAGTTGAATCGGCCATGATATTTGATAATTGTTTGGTTATGTCACTTTCAGGATTTATTTTAGTTTTAGTCCTATTTTTTGATTCGATAGCGGCAGTTAATGCAGAAATTGTATTTTTCTGAACTTCAAGGCCTTGAATAGTAGACTGTAAAATATTTAAATTTAAGTTTAACCACTGTTCCACTGATTTTAGTTCTTTTATTTTTTTTTCTAGCTCATCAACAGGGCCATCAACTGTTTTGGAATTTTTTTTATCAAAGTTATTATTTAAATTCAGCCAGGGAGGAATAAAAAAATTGGAATCATAATCTGGTGGTTTATTGGTCATGATAATTTTATTAATTAATTAAAATGTTTTAANAACTTATACGAAATCATAATAATATTGAACAAAAAACTTCTATTTTTTTCTCTACTACTAGTAGTTTTGCTTCACTTTTTGTTAATAAGTTTTTTTACTTTTAATNTTCCNTTCTTGCACGATAACCAAAAATTACATGATGAGCCAGTTTTTTTGAAATTTATTTTAGGCTACTCCAAGATTGATCCGACAATAGAAACAATAAAAACTCAGGAAAAAATAAAAAATACTCGTAAAGTTGAGAAAACCACCAACTCATCCTTAGAAACCCCGCCTTTATCATCAAGCAATTTGCAAAATTTAAATGAGGAAATTAATAGTAAAAAACCTTTAAAAGAACTAAGCAAAAGTCAAGATAAAAAAAATTTGGATGTTGGTCATTCCAAAAAGAGCGCACTGTCCGAAGTTCTTCCAATGTCTGGAAAGTTGTCAATTTTAGTTTATTATGGAAACTACACTTTAGATGCTTCTCCTATTGGCAAAGGGTATTTGGAGGTGATTTACCCCGGAAAGAATAGCTATGATATTAAATTAAGCGCTAAAGTCGTGGGGTGGGCATCAGTTTTTTACAGAAAACCACTGATATTCCAAAGTATAGGAACTATTAGTGAAAAGGGTTTGACCCCTAATTTATACAAAGAAAATACTCCCAAAAGGGGGGAAAACTACGTTAAAGTTCAGAATTNAAAAAAAACATTGTATTTCTCTTCAACTAACCAAACCGTNAAATATAAAAATGAAGAACTTCACGATCCACTTAGCCTGATTTTTCACCTAGCATGGTTGTCACAAAAAAAATTAAAAATAGAATTTAAAAAACTATCATCTTTTTATGTCTTTAATAGAAAAAAATTAAAAGAAATTAAACTAATTGCTGATTTACCAGAGGAAATTGTTTTGCCCGGAGGAGTTCTTGTTGAAGCCATCAAAATTAAAAGTAAAATTATCGAAAGTAAACGTCCTGGAATAATGACGTTTTGGTTGGATCCTGCGGACAATTTTCTACCGGTAAGAATTTCCTACAAAAGCGAGAAAACAAAAAAGTCGTTGGATTTTTTGGTTCTTAGAGAAGGCCAAAATTTGTCATTTGGAGAAGAGAAAAACAACATTAACCAAAATAAACAAATTAATCCTCACCCATATCTCCCAAATTATTGACATAGAGGTCTGATTAACAGACAATTTAGGGTTCGGTCGGAGGGGTGTCCGAGTGGTTAAAGGAGGCAGACTGTAAATCTGTTAGCTTAGCTTACGTTGGTTCGAATCCAACCCTCTCCACCAGTTATAGTTGTAAGTTTACAGGGGCGGGTTACTTAATTTGAAATAGGCGGGTGTAGCTCAATGGTAGAGCAGAAGCCTTCCAAGCTTACGACGAGGGTTCGATTCCCTTCACCCGCTCCAGTTTTTTGTGGTGGGTTAGTTTTGGCCCATGTGGCTCAGTGGTAGAGCACTCCCTTGGTAAGGGAGAGGTCACGCGTTCAATCCGCGTCATGGGCACCAATTGGTAATTTAGATGTTTTGAAAAATTAATTTTGATTAAAAAATGGAAGGAAGCCGGAGATGGCCAAGGGTAAGTTTGAGCGAACAAAGCCACATGTAAATGTCGGCACTATTGGGCACGTTGATCATGGTAAAACCACATTAACTGCGGCTATTACAGCTGTTTTATCAAATAAGTTTGGTGGTGATTCCAAGGACTATGCTGATATTGATGCTGCCCCTGAAGAAAAGGCGCGTGGAATTACTATTAATACTGCTCACGTAGAGTATGAGACAGAGGGTCGTCATTATGCTCATGTAGATTGTCCTGGGCATGCAGATTATGTAAAAAACATGATTACTGGTGCTGCTCAAATGGATGGAGCAATTTTGGTGGTTAATGCTGCTGACGGTCCAATGCCTCAAACAAGAGAACATATTCTTTTGGCTCGTCAAGTGGGTGTTCCTTACATTGTTGTTTTTTTAAACAAGTGTGACATGGTGGATGATGAGGAGTTGTTAGAGTTAGTGGAGATGGAGGTAAGGGAGCTTCTTTCAAAATATGATTTCCCTGGTGATGATACTCCTATAATCAAAGGTTCGGCCAAGTTAGCATTAGAGGGCGATAAAGGCCCTATGGGGGAGGAAGCTATTACTCAGTTAGCTGGTGCTCTTGATAGTCATATTCCAGAGCCAGAAAGGGCAATAGATGGCGCCTTTTTGATGCCTATTGAGGATGTTTTTTCTATTTCTGGTCGTGGAACTGTTGTTACTGGTAGAGTTGAGCGCGGTATTATAAAGGTAGGAGAAGAAATTGAGATAGTTGGTATTCGTGACACTACCAAAACGACCTGTACAGGTGTAGAAATGTTTCGTAAGTTACTTGACCAAGGTCAGGCCGGAGATAATGTTGGGGTATTACTTCGAGGTACTAAGCGTGATGAAGTAGAGAGAGGGCAAGTTTTGTGTCAGCCTGGATCAATACCTCCTCATACTAAGTTTGAATGTGAGGTATATGTACTTTCTAAAGATGAAGGAGGTCGCCATACACCGTTTTTTGCGAATTATAGGCCTCAGTTTTATTTTAGAACAACAGATGTGACAGGTTCAGTGGCTCTTCCGGAGGGAACTGAGATGGTCATGCCTGGGGATAATGTAAAAATGAGCGTGGAATTAATAGCTCCAATAGCAATGGAACAAGGATTACGATTTGCTATAAGAGAGGGTGGTCGTACAGTCGGCGCCGGAGTCGTGTCTAAAGTTACTCAATAAGGTTAAAAATGGATCAAAAAATTCGAATACGACTTAAGGCCTTTGACTACAAACTTATTGATCGGTCTGCCCTTGAGATTGTTGAAACAGCAAAAAGAACAGGTGCTGTCGTAAGGGGACCACTACCTTTACCTACGAGAATTCGCAGATTAGATGTTTTGAGGAGCCCCCATGTTAACAAAACCTCAAGAGATCAATTTGAATTAAGAACTCACTTAAGGTTAATGGATATTATTGAGCCAACGGATAAAACTGTTGACGCCCTTATGAAATTGGATTTGCCAGCAGGTGTAGATGTAGAAATTAAACTCCAATAGTTTAATATTTAGTCTTAAAGTTATTGATTTCACTTGCATATAAGAGTTAAACTTAAAGGCTTTTCTTC
>NHFB01000030.1 GCA_002170285.1 Betaproteobacteria bacterium TMED100 | reverse complement strand
CTGGAGAGATGTCCCAACTGACGATAGCATGCCCATTTCACCCAGAGTAGTTGAAAAAAAACCAGTTATAAGACAATTTTTTGTTGGCAGAGGTCCAGAAACTATGGTTCAAGACGCACTTGAGCGTAAATTACTTGTTATCAGAAAATCTGCCTATGCTGATATAAAAAAATTAAATTTAAAACATGGTAAGGAGTTTTATATTCCTTCCTTTTCCAGTCGTACTATCGTATACAAAGGTTTGCTACTATCTAATCAAGTTGGCGAATTTTATCTTGACCTTAAGAATAAAAAATGTGTATCTGCACTTGCTTTAGTTCACCAAAGGTTTTCAACTAACACCTTTCCGGAATGGTCACTGGCTCATCCATTTCGGATGGTGGCGCATAATGGTGAAATAAACACTGTTAAAGGAAATTTTAATTGGTTGAGGGCAAGACAAGGAGTGATGAGTTCCCCGGTCCTGGGAGATGATTTAAAAAAACTTTATCCAATTAATGAATTTGGTCAATCCGATACATCTGTATTTGATAATTGTTTAGAGCTATTAACAGCCTCTGGGTACCCTCTCTCTCAGGCTGTCATGATGATGATGCCTGAACCCTGGGAACAAAATAATCTGATGGAAATTGACAGAAGGTCTTTTTATGAGTATTTTGCCCCAATGATGGAGCCTTGGGATGGTCCTGCCTCTATGGTTTTTACTGACGGGAAACAAATCGGAGCCACCCTTGACAGAAATGGACTAAGGCCTTCCAGATATTGCGTTACTGATGACGGATTTGTAGTTATGGCATCTGAAACAGGTGTTTTGCCAATTTCTGAAAGTTCAATTGTTAAAAAATGGAGATTACAGCCAGGCAAGATGTTTTTAATTGATCTAGAGCAGGGTCGATTAATTGATGATGAGGAATTAAAAAACACTATTGCTAAAGCACGACCATTTAAAAGTTGGGTGGAAAATTTAACAGTAAAATTAAAGAACTTAAAAGTGTCCGTAGTAACAGAAACTGAGGAGATTTATAACACTACTTTATTAGAAAAACAGAAAGCTTTTGGTTTCTCAAAAGAGGACGTCAAGTTTTTGCTCACTCCAATGCTTATGAATGCACAAGAGGGTACAGGCTCAATGGGNAACGATACTCCACTTGCTGTTTTATCTAGTAACAATAAGGTTTTATATAATTACTTCAGGCAGTTATTTGCCCAAGTNACCAACCCGCCAATTGATCCAATCCGAGAATCAATAGTGATGTCTTTAATTAGTTATATTGGACCTAGACCCAATCTTTTAGANATTAATCAAATTAACCCTCTTCCTCGTTTAGAGGTGTTACAACCCATATTGGATTTTTCAGATATAAAAAAACTGAAAATTATTCACCACCTCACTAAAAATAAATTCAAAAGTAAAGTTTTAAACATATGTTTTCCAGTTGAATGGGGTAGTGAAGGAATTGAGGCACAGCTTTCGAGTTTGTGTGCGGCATCAGCAGATGCCGTTAAAGATGGGTTTAATATTTTGATCTTGAGTGATAAAAGTATTTCATGTNACTCGGTAGCGATGCCGGCTTTGCTAGCTTTGTCAGCAGTTCATCAACATCTAGTCCAAGAAGGTTTGAGAACTCAAACTGGACTAGTTGTTGAAACTGGTTCTGCAAGAGAGGTTCATCACTTTGCTNCTTTGGCAGGATATGGAGCTGAAGCTGTTCATCCATATGTTGCTCTTGAAACTATCAGAGACATAGCCTCTAAATCTGCAAATAAAATAAGTGAAGATGATGCCATTAAAAATTATATTCAGGCTATNGGTAAAGGGTTTTCAAAGATAATGTCNAAGATGGGTATTTCAACTTACATGTCATATTGTGGAGCTCAAATTTTTGAGATAGTNGGAATTAATAAAGACACTATTGATAAGTATTTTTCAGGTACAAGCAGTGCGGTAGAGGGTGTAGGTGTATTTGAAATCGCTGAGGAAGCATTACGTGTTCATAAAAAAGCTTTTGAAAATACGATTAAACCCGCACATATCTTGGATGTTGGAGGTGAATATGAATGGCGTGTTAGGGGTGAGCAACACATGTGGACTCCAGATGCGATAGCAAAACTTCAACANAGTGTTAGAGGAAATGATTGGTCCTCCTATGAGGAATTTGCTCAGATAATTAATAATCAAAATGAAAGGCANATGACACTTAGAGGTCTTTTTTCCCTCANGTCAGANAGCTCTAACTCTATTNCGATAGCTGACGTAGAGCCGGCATCAGAAATTGTAAAAAGGTTTGCCACTGGGGCAATGTCTCTTGGGTCTATATCTACTGAGGCTCATGTTGGATTGGCTATTGCCATGAACAGATTAGGAGGCAAATCAAATACGGGCGAAGGAGGTGAGGATAAGTATCGNTATAGGTCAGAGATGCTTGGAAAAAATNTAATNGAAAATGGNTCATTANTATCGAAGATCTTGCCAAATGCAGATATACAATCTGAAATTGTTTTGAAAAAAAATGATAGTCTCAGGTCAAAAATTAAACAAGTAGCTTCTGGTCGTTTCGGTGTTACAACTGAGTACTTGGCATCGGCTGACCAAATACAAATNAAGATTTCACAGGGAGCAAAACCNGGTGAAGGCGGTCAATTACCCGGGGGAAAAGTTTCTGAATANATTGGCTCGCTTAGATACTCTGTACCGGGGGTAGGATTAATTTCGCCTCCACCTCATCATGANATATATTCGATTGAAGATATTGCTCAACTAATTCACGATCTAAAAAATGTTTCACCAACGGCAGATATTTCTGTAAAACTAGTTTCAGAAATAGGTGTTGGAACTGTTGCTGCAGGGGTTGCAAAAGCAAAATCAGATCATATTGTTATTGCTGGTCATGATGGCGGCACAGGTGCTTCTCCTCTTTCATCAATTAAGCATGCTGGCTCTCCTTGGGAAATAGGTTTAGCCGAGACTCAACAAACTTTAGTCATTAATGGCCTAAGAAACAGAGTCCGTTTGCAAGCTGATGGTCAGATGAAAACTGGTAGAGATGTAGTTATTGCAGGTCTTTTAGGNGCTGATGAAATGGGTTTTGCTACAGCGCCACTTGTAGCAGAGGGATGCATCATGATGAGAAAATGTCACCTGAACACCTGTCCAGTTGGAATTGCAACTCAAGATAAAGAGCTACGAAAAAGATTTAGTGGACAACCTGAGCATGTTGTTAATTATTTCTTCTTTGTGGCTGAAGAGGTTCGTCAAATTATGGCTAAATTGGGAGTATCCAAGTTTGATGATCTTGTTGGAAATGCGAATCTATTGGATACAAAAAAGGGCTTGGAACACTGGAAGGCTAAAGGACTTGATTTCTCAAGACTTTTCCATGTCCCGTTAGCCGATAAAAAACAAATAAGACAAACAACTACGCAAGATCATGGATTAGATAAAGCCTTGGACAACATCTTAATAAAAAAATCGCAAGTGACACTAANTAGCAAGAAAAAAAGTTCTTTTAAAGAGTATGTTAAAAACGTNAACAGAACAGTCGGGGCGCTTTTATCTGGAGAATTAATCAGAAGGTATCCGGATGGGCTCGAAGACAATACTCTGAAAATTGACTTGCAAGGCACTGGGGGACAGTCATTTGGGGCATTTCTTGCTAGAGGAATTACATTAAATCTTCAGGGCGAAGCTAATGACTATACAGGTAAAGGTCTGTCAGGGGGTAAAATAATTGTTCGTCCAAGCCCTGATTTTGTTGGGCCATCGCATGACAACATCATAGTTGGCAATACAGTTTTATATGGTGCAACTTCTGGCGAAGCTTTTTTTAGCGGTGTTGCGGGTGAGCGTTTTGCGGTCAGGTTATCAGGGGCAAAAGCAGTTATTGAAGGTTTGGGCGATCATGGATGTGAATATATGACTGGTGGTACGGTAGTAGTACTCGGATCAACCGGAAGAAATTTTGCAGCTGGCATGTCAGGTGGTATATCTTATGTATTTGATCCAAACAAACAGCTAAAAATGAATACTAACCTTTCAATGGTTGCTCTTGAACCTTTAATGTCAGCTAGAGAACAAAAGGAAAATTGTCCACCAGAATTGATGCATCTTGGAGAGTTTGATGAAGTACAATTGAAAAAGTTAATTGAAGATCATTTTCACTGGACAAAAAGTGTCTTGGCTAAAAGCATATTAAATAATTGGGGGAAAAATTTAAAAAACTTCGTAAAAGTTTTTCCTCATGAATATAGACGAGCTCTTGGAGAACTTCAAAAAAATAAAATTAAGGGAACTAAGCATTTAGTTTGATGCCTAGATAACGTAAATATCATTTATTGGTCGGGGGAAGTGAATGGGAAATCCCATTGGTTTTTTGGAATTAGAGCGAGTTGAGTTAGATTATGAAGACCCCAAACTAAGGGTCAATCATCATCGCGAGTTTGTTCAGTATTTAAGTCCAGAAAAAGCAAAAAGACAAGCTGGTAGGTGTATGGATTGTGGAACTCCGTTTTGTAACAATGGATGTCCTGTTAACAATGTTATTCCTGACTTCAATAACCTTGTTTATGACTTAGACTGGAAAAATGCTCTTGACATTCTTCATAGCACTAACAATTTTCCGGAGTTTACTGGGCGTGTTTGCCCTGCACCTTGTGAAGCTGCTTGTACCTTAAACTACAATGATCTTCCTGTTGGAATAAAGTCAATAGAACAGGCAATAATCGATTATGGATGGAAACATGGTCTTGTTCATTCTAAACCGTCCGCAATTAAAACCTTTAAAAAAGTTGCCATTATAGGTTCAGGACCTGCTGGAATGGCTGCTGCTCAACAGTTGGCTAGAGTTGGTCACTCAGTAACTGTTTTTGAAAAAAACAACAGAATTGGAGGGCTTTTAAGGTATGGGATTCCCGATTTTAAAATGGAGAAATCTCATATTGATAAAAGAGTTTNNCAAATGGAANACGAAGGAGTTGAATTTAGGACAAGTGTTTTAGTATCAAGTGAAAAAAATGTTGACAAGCTAGCTGGCGATATAAATAAAATTATCAGCGCAAAAGAAGTTTTACGTGAATTCGATGCAATACTTTTGTCAGGTGGTGCTGAACAACCAAGAGATCTTCCCGTACCGGGTAGAAACCTTAATGGCGTTCATTATGCTATGGAATTTTTACCATTACAAAATAAAATTAATGCTGGGGAAGTTTTACCTCATCAAATCAGAGCTGATGGAAAACACGTTGTTGTTATTGGAGGTGGTGACACAGGTTCGGATTGTGTAGGAACTTCNAACAGACACGGTGCAAAGTCAGTTACTCAATTTGAACTAATGCCCATTCCTCCTGACTCAGAGGATAAGGAGTTGGTCTGGCCTTATTGGCCTCAAAAGCTCCGGACTTCCTCTAGTCATGAAGAGGGATGTGATAGGGAGTTTGCTATCGCAACCAAGGAATTCATTGAAGAAAATGGAAAAGTTGTTGGCTTAAAAGCTTGTAAGGTTGAATGGAAAGGTAAAAAATTTGAAGAGGTCAAGGGAAGTGAGGAAATCTATCCTGCTGACCTTGTACTTCTCGCAATGGGTTTCGTATCTCCGATGAGTTATCTTCTCGACTCCTTTGGTGTTATTAAAGATACCAGGGGAAATGCTAGTGCTGTCTGCGAAGGTGACAAAGCATATCAAACCAACGTCAAAAAAGTTTTTACTGCTGGTGATATGAGAAGAGGCCAATCGCTTGTAGTATGGGCTATCAGAGAAGGTAGACAATCTGCAAAGGCCATTGATGAGTTTTTAATGGGAAAAACTTCTTTAACAAATTAATTATTTGTATAAAATGCATATCACAGTATTTTCTTAAGGTAATGGCCTGTATAGCTTTTATTGTTTTTCGCGATTTCTTCTGGTGGTCCTTCTGCGATTATCTTTCCGCCATCATTTCCTCCTTCAGGCCCCATATCAATTACCCAGTCGGCCGTTTTAATAACATCAAGATTATGCTCGATTACTAAAATTGAGTTCCCGCTATCTCTGAGTTTAAAAAGAGCTTTGAGTAATATTGCAATATCGTGAAAATGAAGTCCGGTTGTAGGCTCATCGAGAATATAGAGAGTACTACCAGTGTTTCTTTTTGAAAGTTCATTTGCCAGTTTAATTCTTTGTGCCTCTCCACCTGAAAAAGTTGTAGAGCTTTGTCCTAGCCTAATATAATGAAGTCCTACATCTATTAAAGTTTTAAGTTTTTTTTCTATTAAAGAACTTGAAAAGAAAAATTTATGAGCTTCCTCAACAGTCATTGATAAAACTTCAAAAATATTTTTCCCCCTCCATCTTATTTCCAATGTCTCTCTGCTAAATCGCTTTCCATTACATACATCACATTTAACAAACACATCAGGTAAAAAATGCATTTCAATTCGTGTTGACCCATCTCCTTGACAAAACTCACATCTTCCTCCTTTTAAATTAAAGGAAAACCTACTGAGACTATAACCTCGTTCTTTTGACATTTTGCAAGATGCAAAAATTTCTCTAATATAGTTAAACAAACCAAGATAAGTAGCTGGATTACTTCGGGGAGTTTTACCTATTGGTTTCTGGTTTACGGAAATTAAGTTTTCAAAATATTCCAATCCCTCTACTGATGAATAATTTAAGTTAGAGGAGAGTGAAGCTTGATCATCCGCAAAAGTTTTATTTTTTGATAGTTTAATTGCTTTAGAAATTACGCCGTTGATCAAACTTGATTTTCCAGATCCAGAAACTCCTGTAATGCAAACAAATCTGGAGATTGGCATTTTGAAATCAATGTTCTTTAAGTTGTTTCCGTGAGCGCCATAAAGTTTAAACCATCGGTTTTCAGGGACTTTTCTTACATTTGGAATTTTGATTTTCCTCGAACCATTTAAATAGTCAGCAGTGTAAGAGTTTTTAGCTTTAATAATTTTAAAAAAATCACCAGAACAAAGAATAGATCCACCCAATTGACCAGCGCCAGGTCCAACATCTATTATTTGGTCTGCGACTCTCATTGTTTCCTCATCATGCTCAACAACGATTACGGTATTTCCTAAGTTTCTTAGTTTAATTAAAGCATCTATTAAACGTTTATTATCTCTTTGATGAAGCCCCCTAGATGGTTCGTCTAACACATACATAACTCCTGATAAACGAGCTCCAATTTGTGTTGCTAATCTTATTCTTTGTAGTTCTCCACCAGATAGNGTAGATGAATTTCTACTCAGAGAAAGATAACCCAATCCTATTTCAACTAAAAAGTTTATTCTATTTATTATTTCTTCAAGCAAACAGGAAACCACAGTTTTTTTGCTGTTTGGAATTACAATTTGCTCTAAGTGTGTTTTTGCTTCGGGTATTGACATATTAACTATTTCAAAAATATTTAAAAAATCATTTCTACATTTGATTTTGACGGACAAGCCAACCTGATTAAGTCTGTTGCCCTTACAAGCTTTACAAGGTTTCAAGGATCTAAATTTTATTAGTTTATTTTTTACTTCTTGAGGTGTTTCTTTTGCCCAGGAATTTTCATAAGCATCAATNATTCCTTTAAATGAGTTTTTTGTTTCTAATGTTTCCCCGTACAAAAGTAGTTTCTTGACTGAATCAGATAACTCTTCAAATGGNGTTTTAAGTGAGAAATTATACTTTTCAGCAAGACCCTCCAAAATAGCAAAATTATATTGATTTCGTTGATCCCAGCCTGGTATAGCGCCGGAGGAAAGCGAGCCACTTACNTATTGAACAATTTTCTCAGGGTCAAAAATTTCCATTTGTCCAAGCCCCTTACAAGTCAAGCAGGCACCTTGGGGTTTATTGAATGAAAAAGAAGAAGGCTCTAGTTCATCCATGGTAAAGTTGCACTCACTACAATTCATCCCAGCAGAAAATGTCATAGTTTTGCAAGAGTTATTTTTAGAGTTAACTTTTACAGTAGGTGAGGTGACTGTAATCAATCTACCATTTCCTAGTTGAAAACAACTTTCTATCGATTCAGATATTCTTTGCTGATGCTCCTTTTTAATTATAAGACGATCAACTAATACATCGATGGTATATTTTTGACCTTTTTCCGGTTTAACAATTTGGTCTATATCGTAAAGTTTAAAAGGTGTATCGTTTGTTTTAATCCTTAATCGAACAAAACCTTTTGCACGTAGGTCATCAAAAATATTTTCAAAATTAATTGATTTTTTATCAATAATCCTTGCATACATCTCAAGTTTTGATCCCAAGAAATTATTCATTAACTCGTCATTAATTTGTGAGGCAGAGTATTTTTCTAATTTTATTTTTGGGTGATTTGGACAAAAAGGCGTGCCTGCACGTGCAAACAAAACTCTCAAATGGTCGTAGATGTCTGTAACNGTTCCAACGATAGATCTAGGGTTGTTAATGGATGATTTTTGTTCAATAGCAATTGAAGGTGACAGTCCATCAATTAAATCAACATCTGGCTTTGGAAGTAAGGGTAGAAATTGACGAGAATTCACAGAGATNGATTCTACATATCTTCTTTGTCCCTCGGCGTAAAGCGTATCAAATGCTAATGAGGATTTTCCCGAACCAGATACTCCCGTTATTACAACCAAGGACTCCCGTTTCAAATCTACGTTCACATTTTTTAGGTTATGGGTGCGAGCACCTCTGATTCTTATTATTGGATGGGGTTGCATACATGTCGCATCGTAAAATATTTACTTTACTATAGTTGAATATGACAAATAATATTTCATTTACNAATTCGGAAAAAATAGCAGTCATAACATTAGCGTCAGTATATGGACTGCGAATGTTAGGACTTTTTTTAATTATGCCTGTTATAGCAGTNGACCTTAATGCTTCCTCTGGAGGTGAAAATGCATTGGTTGTTGGCTTAGTAATAGGGATTTATGGACTTACTCAGGCTATTTTTCAAATACCATTTGGGATGGCATCCGATAAATATGGCAGGAAACCCATAATTATTTTAGGTTTAATAATTTTCACATGCGCTAGTTTTTGGGCAGCAAATGCGGAAAGTACCTATTCTCTTATTTTTGCAAGGGCATTACAGGGTGTTGGAGCTGTCTCAGCTGCAGCTAGTGCNTTTCTTGCTGATTTGACAAGAGAGGTGGTAAGAACGAAAGCAATGGCGATGGTTGGAATTTCAATTGGATTATCCTTTGTAATTTCCTTGGTATTTGCTCCTGTTCTATATGGGATAATTGGNTTGGNTGGTTTATTTTATATTGTTGGAATCCTTGGGCTTTTTGCNATCATTTTGGTATTCAAAATTCCTGTTATTAAGTCAAATAGCAAAAATATTGGTTTTAGTAAGACTAATTACTCCTTCAAAACTATAATTTTTAATAGCCAAATGTTACGGTTGAATTTAAGTATTTTTTTTCTAATGTTCACCCAGGCGGCAATGTTTTTAGTTGTTCCTAGTTTGATNTTAAATTTCGGTATTGAAGTCAGTAGCCACTGGAAANTTTATTTGCCAGTCCTAGTAATTTCCTTTTTCATTATGTATTTAGTAATAAGTCAATCTGAGAAAGAAAAACAACAAAAAAAATATTTTATTATTTCAATTGTATTAATCTTAATCTCACTTGGTGTTATCTGGGGTTTAAAAGAAGTTTTTGTTCTTTGGGTTTGCGGACTTTGTATTTATTTTGTCGGTTTTAATCTTCTTGANGCTTTTTTGCCATCATGGGTATCAAAAATTGCTTCTATCAAACATAAAGGGTTAGCTTTAGGAATTTATAATACTTGGCAGTCTATCGGAATATTCGCTGGGGGTTTAATAGGAGGTCATTTTTTTGGGAAATTTGGANTTAATGGCTTATTTTCCTTCAGNATTCTTTTACTAATAATATGGCTATTAGTGTCGTTCGGTTTAGAGGACAAAGTTTATGCCTCAAAAAGTTTACAAACAGTTAAATAGGTTAAATTCTTTAAGGAATACTAATGAGTACATTAAACAAAGCAATGATTTTGGGCAGGCTTGGGAGAGATCCTGAGGTAAGGTACACAGCTGGTGGGGCACCTGTAGCCAATATTTCGATAGCGACAAACTCCAGATCNAAAGATAAATCAGGTGAATGGCAGGATATAACTGAGTGGCATAGGGTTGTATTATTTAATAAAAACGCTGAAATTGCAGAAAAGTATCTTAAAAAAGGTGGGGCTGTGTATATTGAAGGTAGAATTCAAACTAGAAGTTGGGAAGATCAACAGTCTGGCCAAAAAAGATACTCAACTGAAATTATTGCTGATCAACTAAAAATGATGGGCGGAAGAGATAGTCAAATTACTAATGCACCTGAGGATAAATCTGAATCAGTTAATGAAATTAAATCATTAGACAACGAAACGAAAAAAACCAGATCATCTAATGATGTAAAACCTCAAGGTTTTGAAGATCTTGACGACGACATCCCTTTTTGATGACCAATTAATTTGAAATTTTAAATATGCCAATTTATGCCTATGAATGTAGTAACTGCGGTTACACAAAAGATGTTTTGCAAAAGTTATCTGACAAGCATTTGGAAATTTGTCCTGAATGTGGAAAAAATAGCTTTGCACGGAAATTGACTGCTGCAGGTTTTGTTTTAAAAGGTTCTGGGTGGTACGCCACTGATTTTCGTGATGGACAAAAAAAGGAGCCTAAAGATAAAATTTCTGATAAAAATTTGCCAACAACAAACAAAAACAAATCAAACAATGGGTCCTCTGATACTAAATCCAAAAAAGCATCTAAAGGCTCTGACGCAAAAAACACTAATAAAAATCAACCAAAATCAGTTTAGGTAATTAATTATGCGTTCAAATTTTTGTGGAAAAATTTCAGTTGACCAGCTAGGTCAAGATGTTCAACTTTGTGGTTGGGTCATGCGGCGTCGCGATCATGGAGGTGTAATTTTTTTGGACATAAGAGATAGATATGGGATTGCCCAGGTAGTTTGTGATCCAGATTTTCCGATCATGTTTGAAGTTGCAGAAAAGTTGAGAAACGAGTTCTGTGTTCAACTGAAAGGCAATGTTCGAAAAAGACCTGACGGCAGCGAAAACTTGTCCCTAACAAGTGGTGAGGTAGAAGTATTATGTTCTGAAATAGTTGTTTTAAACCCCTCAGCAACTCCCCCGTTTCTTGTGGATGATGAAAATTTGTCAGAAACAGTACGTTTAACCAACAGAGTATTAGACTTGAGAAGTTTATCTATGCAAAAGAATATTTTTCTTAGGCATAAAGTGACTTCAGAGGTTAGAAAGTTTTTAGACGGACACGATTTTCTTGACATTGAAACTCCTATTTTGACTAAATCCACTCCAGAGGGTGCTAGAGATTTTCTTGTTCCATCCAGAATTAACAGAGGAGAGTTTTTTGCTTTGCCACAATCTCCTCAACTTTTTAAACAACTATTAATGGTTGCCGGTTTTGACAGGTACTATCAAATCACCAAGTGTTTCAGAGACGAGGACTTACGTGCTGACAGACAACCAGAATTTACACAAATTGATTGTGAGACATCTTTTTTAAATGAAGTTCAGATTAGGGAAATTTTTGAAACGCTGATTAAAGATGTTTTTTTTAAAGTAGCTAATATACAACTTGCATCTTTTCCTGTTCTTACATACGAGAATGTATTGAATAAATTTGGTTCTGACAAGCCTGACCTTCGCATAAAACTTGAGTTAACAGATATTACAGATTTAGTAAAAGACATCGAGTTTAAAGTTTTTTCTAGTGTTGCTAATTCTAATGGTCGTGTAGCGGCATTGTTAATTCCTCATGGAGGCCAGCTTTCACGAAGTGAAATTGATATCTATACGGATTTCGTAAAAATATATGGGGCAAAAGGGTTAGCATGGATTAAAGTTAATGAACAAAAAAAAGGAAAGGAAGGTTTACAGTCCCCAATTGTTAAAAATTTCAGTGATCAAGCACTAAGAAACATACTTGTTCGATGTAATGCAAAAGATGGTGATTTGATTTTTTTTGGTTCGGATAGACCTAAAATTGTCAACGACTCGTTAGGAGCTTTAAGAAATAAAATTGGTTTAAGTGATTTTGCAAAAAAAAGAGGGTTATTCGAGGAAGGTTGGAAACCTCTTTGGGTTGTTGATTTCCCGATGTTTGAATTCAATGATGATGAAAATAGGATGGTGGCAGTGCACCATCCTTTTACGTCTCCAAAACCAGAGTATGAAACGAGTCTCTTTGATAACCCCTCTGTTGCCAAGGCGAATGCTTATGACATGGTGATTAATGGGTGGGAGGTGGGCGGCGGATCGGTGAGAATTCATAAAGCAGAGATTCAAAAGCAAGTTTTCAAAATTCTAAATATTTCAGATGCTGATGCCGAATCAAAATTTGGTTTTTTATTATCATCTTTACAATATGGTGCCCCGCCACACGGAGGTATAGCTTTTGGTCTTGATAGAATAGTTGCATTATTGGTGGGAGCAAATTCAATAAGAGATGTGATAGCTTTTCCAAAAACACAAAGAGGCCAGTGCCTGTTAACAGAAGCTCCTTCAAGAGTTGGAGATACTCAACTTAATGAGTTGAATTTGCGAGTAAAACAGCAACCTAAGAATGATTAAAAGAAATGAAAAAAAAAATTCCAAAATCAGTATTAGTTATTGCCCATGATAAAGATTTAAATGTTTTATTGCTAGAAAGAGCGGATCACAAAAATTTTTGGCAATCGATAACAGGTAGTTTAGACTTCGCAGAAGAAAATTTATTAGATGCTGCTAAAAGAGAGTTAGAAGAAGAAACAGGAATCAAAACAGATAATGAAAACTGGCTAGATTGGAATTTATCACGAAGGTTTAAAATATTTTCTCACTGGAAGCATAGATATGACGAAAATATTAATTTTAATACTGAACATATATTCTCGGTTTGTGTAGATTCAAAAAATAAAATTATTTTATCGCCGAGAGAACATGTAAATTTTACGTGGATATTTTGGAGAGAAGCCGCGGACAAATGTTTTTCATGGACAAATGTCCTTGCAATAAAAGAGTTGCCAATACGTTATCAAGATAAGTCAATTTAATGGAATGAGTAAAATTTGGAATTTAAAGTTATAGGAATTGATTTCAGCTCTGCCCCAAAAAGAAATAAACCAATTGTCGTGGCATTAGGTAGGTTAAAAAACAATTTATGCAAGTCAAAAATAAAACTCAATTTTTTTGTTATTTTAGATAGTTTTCTCGAANTAGAAAGTTTGAATGAGTTTAATGATTTCCTATCTAGTAGTAAAAATTGGGTTGGCGGGTTTGATCTGCCTTTTGGAATGCCAAGATCCCTGGTAGAAAATTACCAATGGCCAGTTTCTTGGAGCAACTTTGCAAAGTTCTACTGTGCACAAGAAAAGAGCTATTTGAGGAGTTGTTTTAAGGCTTGGTGCGATAGCAGGCCTGCTGGGAAAAAATACGCTTGGAGGCAAGCAGATATAGCTGCTGGATCAAGTTCTGCAATGAGGTGGACAAATCCACCTGTTGCATGGATGATGCATGCTGGCTTAATGAAAATGTTGAATCAAAATTTACTTTTCCCTGCCCATAATTATCCAATATCAGCTGACAAGATTTATGAGAATTTTATAAAAAATAATAATAATAAAAAATTATTTAAAATAGCGCTTGAAGCTTATCCTGCTTTGACAGCAAGATTGGTTACAAAAAAATCATATAAAAGTGATGATAAAAAAAAACAAAACTCCGACAGAATGTTGAATAGGAGAGCAATTCTCCAAAGTTTGGTAAATGATGGGGCAGGGCTGAATTTGAAACTTTTAGTTTCNCAAGAGATGTCCAGAGTTCTTTTGCAAGATGGAAAAGGNGATTTTTTGGACTCCACTATTTGTATGTTGCAGGCATCAAGTTCGATTTTAAGAAAGAATTTTGGGTTTTCCAAATATGTTGATCCTTTAGAGGGGTGGATTATTTGTTCTTGAATTTTTTTTTGGTCANACTATNAAATTAAATGGTTGGATTAAATATTAAAAAGACTGATTCTTTAAAAGTATTAAGGAAATTATTTTCTTATTTAATGAAATACAAACTAAGNATGGGCCTAGCTTTATTAGCCTTAGTCTTAGCTAAAGTCGCTAGTGTGGCAATTCCTGTTGTTCTTAAAGAAATTGTTGATTACCTTACCTCACTTAAAATAGAAAATAGTACTGTTAAGGACTTTAACGGTGTTCTCNCTATTCCTGTTGTTTTGATAATTGGATATGGATTAATGCGTTTTGCATCGACGGCCTTTTCAGAGTTGAGAGAGTTAATTTTTGCGCGAGTCACACAATCGTCTGTNAGGGATATTTCGGTTCAAGTTTTTACACATTTACACGATTTATCATTGAGGTTTCATTTAGAAAAGAAAACAGGTTCTTTGACTAGAGATGTCGANAGAGGCACCAGGGGTGTCAGTACTATGGTNAATTTTACTTTGTACAGTATTTTCCCTACATTGATTGAATTCNTACTGGTTATTGGTTGGCTCACAATTAATTACGACTTTATTTTTTCACTAATTACTATTATTGCTCTAGTTTTTTATATTAGTTATACGATCTTGGTAACTAATTGGAGAACACATTTGCGAAAAAAAATGAATGAATTAGATTCCATAGCCAACTCAGGAGCGATTGACTCTTTGATGAATTATGAAACTGTAAAGTTTTTTAACAATGAATTTTATGAGCTTAATAGGTACGATAAAAACCTTTTTAAATGGCAGGAAGCTGCAATTAAAAGCCAGTCGTCNTTAGCATTACTAAATATTGGACAAGCATTGATTATTGCAATAGCAGTAACACTAATTGTCTGGAAGGCCATTGAAGGTGTTTTACAAAATCAATTAACTTTGGGTGATCTNGTTTTGATTAATGCATTTATGCTTCAACTATATATACCTCTAAATTTTCTTGGAGTTTTATATAGAGAAATAAAACAAAGTATTACTGATATGGAAAAATTGTTTTCGTTATTAGACAAAAAAANAGAGATTATCGATAGTCCAAATGCCAAATCATTGGAAATATCTAAGGGACAATTAATTTTTGATTCAGTTAATTTTTCCTATGATGGTCGTCGTAAAATTTTAGATAATTTAAATTTCGAAGTAATGGCTGGTAAAACTACAGCTATAGTTGGAAAGTCTGGAGCTGGGAAAAGCACCTTAACTAAACTAATCTATAGGTTCTATGATGTAAATAATGGATCAATTAAAATTGACGGACAAAACATTATAGATATTACTCAAACATCGCTAAGATCAGAAATTGGAATTGTTCCACAAGATGTGGTTTTATTTAACGATAGTCTTAAAAGTAATATTAAATATGGTGATANATCTGCAACAAATGAAGAAATATTAGAAGCCATTAAAGCTTCACATCTGGAATCTTTGGTAAAAGCTTTNCCTGACGGAATTGAAACAGTGGTTGGTGAAAGGGGTCTCAAGTTATCAGGCGGTGAGAAGCAACGAGTTGCGATAGCAAGAGTTTTATTAAAAAAACCTGCAATATTGATTTTTGATGAGGCAACTTCGGCATTAGATTCAGTATCTGAAAAAGTAATAAAATCCGAAATTAGAGAAATTAGCAAAAATAGAACAACTCTTATTATTGCTCATAGACTATCAACTATAGTTGATGCCGATATGATTTATGTTTTTGACAAAGGCCAAATAGTAGACAGAGGCCGCCATGAGGATCTAATTANAAGGAACGGACACTATTTGGAGTTATGGACAATGCAGGCTCAAACAAAAGAGATATAATTAATTTCCNAGAATTTAAAAAATTAATATAAAAAAATCTATTTTTTTGGAAATGACATTTTATTGAAAGTTAATATGAATCTTGATGAGTTTAATTCAGACCCGATTCTCTTTTTAAAAGAAACATTTCATCAGGCAGTAAAAGCCGCTGATCCAACAGAGATTGTTCCTTCATATCTTCCCAATCCCCCGAAAGGTAAAATTTTGGTTGTTGGAGCAGGTAAAGCAGCTGCTAGTATGGCTTGCGCCGTTGAAAAAGAATGGGGTGATAAAACTAAACTTGAGGGGTTAGTCATCACTAGATACGCTCATGGATTACCTCTAAAAAAAATTCGTTGCATTGAAGCNGGTCATCCTGTTCCTGATTTGGCCGGTGAAGACGCTGCGAATGAAATATATAATGCAGTTGAAAAACTAACAGCAAATGATTTGCTGTTAGTTCTGATTTCTGGGGGTGGTTCAAGTTTNTTATCGCTACCAGTTGAGGGTGTATCCAATGACGATTTAAAAAATGTTACAAAAAAATTATTAAGTAGTGGTGCTCCAATTACTGATATAAATATTGTTAGAAAGCATTTATCGCGTATTCAAGGTGGTAAGCTGTCTTTACTAAGTAAAGCTCCTGTTACTGCATTAATAATTTCAGACGTTGTTGGCGATGACCCAAGTGATATTGCATCAGGCCCTTGTGTAGCTGACCCTTCAACCTATAAAGATGCATTTAATGTAATTAAAAGATGGAATGTGGATGCACCAATTTCGATCCGTTCTCACTTAGAAAAAGGTTTAAATGGAATAGTTGAGGAAACTCCTAAGCCTGGTGACATTCGATTAAAACATAGTAGAAATTATGTAATTTCTACAGCTCGAGAAAGTTTATTGGCAGCTTCAAATTTAGCAAAAAAAATTGGGGTTAAGACTATCTCTTTGGGTGATGCTATTACTGGAGAAGCAAAAGATGTTGGAGAGGTTATGGCTGGTTGGGCGAGAGAGTTAATCTTATACCCTGATGCCAATTTTAAGCCTCCTATACTACTTTTATCGGGTGGAGAATGTACCGTAACTGTAAAAGGAAATGGACGAGGAGGACGTTGCGCTGAATTTCTGTTAAGTACAGCATTAAGACTTGAGGCGCTAGGAATACATAATAGAATTTATGGTTTGGCTGCTGATACAGACGGTATTGATGGTGTTAGTCCTCATGCAGGTGTTTATTTTGATCCTGAGTCAATCTCAATTATTCGGTCCAAAGGTTTAGACCCTAGGGCACTCCTTGACAATAACGATGCACTCGGAGTTTTTGAACCTTTGGAAAATGTTATAACAACTGGACCTACCCGAACAAATGTTAATGACTTTAGAGCTTTGTTAATCATTTGAAACTGGCTGGCGAGGAAATCACAATAATAAGACCGGATGATTGGCACGTTCATCTAAGGGATGAATCAATAATGAGTGCAGTTATTGAGGACACTGCTGTAAATTTTCGAAGGGCAGTGGTGATGCCAAATCTGAGCCCACCAATTTTGACTGTAGAAGATGCTCTGTCCTATAAAGNGAGNTTACTTGATGCTATTAATTTTTTAGTAAAAAATAACAAAGAAATTGCTGNTCAAANAAATAATTTAGATACNCTTAAAGATTTTCAACCTTTGATGACTATTTATTTAACTGAGAAAATTTCGTTCCAAGAACTTCAAAGAGTTGCAGAAACACAAGACATTATAGCTTTGAAATATTATCCATCTGGAGCAACCACAAATTCTCAGTTTGGGGTTAAAGATTTGAAAAATTGTTATAAAATTTTTGAGTTTATGAGTCGTCTGAATATAACTTTATGCATTCACGGAGAAGATGTGAATCCAAATGTAGATNTTTTTGATAGAGAAAAAAAATTNATTGATAATCACCTTANTCCTTTNAGAAAAGAGTTTCCAGAATTAAAAATCGTATTTGAACATGTTTCAACTCAAGAGGCAGTTGAATATATTTTAGAATCTAAAAATAATTTAGCCTCAACAATTACACCACAACATTTGATTTTTAATAGAAATGATTTACTTGCNAGGGGAATTAGACCGCATAGATATTGCGCTCCAATACTTAAAACAGAAAAAGANAGGCTTGCGCTTGTTAAGGCTGCAACATCTGGTGATCCTAGATTTTTTATTGGAACTGATTCCGCTCCCCACCTGNTAGGTGAAAAAGAATCAGACTGCGGTTGTGCAGGTTGCTACTCTGCTCCTCATGCAATTTCACTTTACTTGGAGGTTTTTGAAGTTGAAAAAAAAGTTGAAGAATTCGAAAAGTTTACTAGTTTAAATGGNCCGAAATTTTATGGGTTACCAATCAANACAAAAAAAATAAAAATAGTNAAAACTAGATGGTCCCCCAAGAAATTNATTGGTGATTCAAAATTTGGAAAAATAGTGCCTCTGGCTTATGGTAGAACTTTAACCTGGAAGGTGATGGTTTAAAAGAATGATTTAGTGTTGATGCCGGCTTTTTCTTTTATATCTTTTNAATTTTACCCAAAACCACCAAAACCATAAAATTAGTCCATAAGTAGTGAAACTTCCAACGATTGCGAAGATAGCTAAACCNAGTGCGAGTGGTTTACTAACATTTAAAAATTTTTGAATACTCGAATTATTTTCTGAAGCCTCAGTTTCCAAAGTNTTNTCTTGTGGGGTAACACCCTTTGAAACTTGTTCTAGTGATTTAGGGTCCAGTTTTTTTCCTAGAAGTTTATTTCCAAGCTTGTATGCAATTACATAAATGGGGGCAAAGGTAACAGGGTTTGTAACTAAAGTGCTTGCAATAGCAGTAGGTACATTAGCTCTAAGAAGTGTTGCAGATACAGCTGCCACAGGAATTTGTGCAAGGGGGATTAAAAATCCAAAGAAAATTCCTAGACCAACACCAAGTGCAACGCCTCTTCTNCTGAAATACCATAATTGAGGGTGCAGTAAAGTTGGACCCATCCATTTCAGAAACCTGTTGGAGGTAACAGAATCTTTTTTTGGAAGTAGTTTTTTTAAATTAATTAACATTAAGTTATTTTCTCACGGTAAAGCACGTAGTTTGTAAAAAACAAAATGTTTTCAATAAAAATTAAATTTTTTTNTGATAAGGGTTACTATTAACCTGTGAAGTGAGCTGGGCGGCTGCTACAGTTAAATTTGTAGAGGAAGGTCCGGACTCCNTGGGTAAGGGTGACGGCTAACGGCCGGACGCAGCAAGTCTTTTATAAGACTCAAGGCGAGGAATAGGGCCACAGAGACGAGTAAATACAATGTTTGTTTTGTATGGACGTGAAACGCGGCAACCTCCACCCGGAGCAACACCAAATAGGCATGCGCGCAGTTAACTGCAATGGAACCCAACAGAGCATGCGGGTAGGTGGCTAGAGTTTGATAGTAATATCAATCCGAGATAGATAGCCGCACAAAACAGCTGATTTTCAGCAGTTTGGACAGAATCCGGCCTATAGGCTCACTTCGCTACTTTTAATTCTAATGCATTTATTCTAATGGATGCTGGTGGATGAGAGTCAAAAAACATTGAAAACCATCGATCAGTANTGACAGGGGCTGCATTGTCTCTATATAACTTAACAAGTGCAGAAATCAAATCTTCAGATTGAGAGTTTGTGGCTGCATATCTATCAGCTTCGAACTCGTGTTTNCNTGAGAGCATTGAGGTTATGGGTTGGAAAGGAAATAGAATTAAAGGTANTATTGTNAANAAAATAATTAAAAAAGCGGTATCTAATAAAGCGCCANTGGAGTTAAAAGCTAAACTGTCAATACCAAGTCCCATATAAAGTGGGTTGTAATCAATCANAAATCCAAAAGTCGCAAACATTACGAAACTAAAAATTAGTTGTGTAAAGATATTTAGCGGAACATGCCCACATTTNTAGTGGCCCAACTCATGAGCCAAAACAGCCTCGATTTCATTTTCTGAAAGTTTTTCAACCAAAGTGTCAAATAAAACAATTCTTCTAGCTTTTCCTAGACCTGCAAANAAAGCGTTNCCATGGCTACTCCTTTTACTNCCATCCATTAAGAAAAGTCCTCCGGAGCTAAAATCACACCTTTTTAACAAAGACTCCAATTTTGATTTCAAACTACCTTCTTCTAAAGGTGAAAATTTGTTGAATATTGGAGCTATAAAAACTGGATATAAAATTTGAATTGCCAAAGAAAATAAGGCGACAATTACCCACAATATCACCCACCAAAAATCACCAATTAATGTGCGTTGTGAAATCAGCCAAATAATTGCAGTGAAAAAAGGCAATCCAATAATGATAGCTATTGACAGTGTTTTTACCAGATCAGAAAAAAAGGTACCAAAGTTCATTTTGTTAAAACCAAATTTTTCTTCAATTACGAATTGTTTATAAAATGAAAATGGAAGTTCGATAATAAGGTTTATAAACCCAATAATTGACACTATTAAAATGGATCCAATAAATGGCGAAAAATTATAATTTTCGCTTAGTGTTTCAGTTTCAATAATCAAAAAAGAAATAAATCCGCCAATCGTAAAAACATAGAGTAGTAAATAATCAATTAATGTTGTTGTTATTTTTAATTTGACTTTTTCAAAAAAATAGTCGATGGCTTTCTTGTGTTGTTGGACTGAGATGATTTTTCGAAATCGGACAGGCACTTCATCTTTGTTTTTTGAAAGGTGTTTAATCTGTCGAAAATACAAAATTAATTGAATAACAAGAGAAAAAGACAGTAGGACTAAAAGTAGTAATGTGATTTGTTTTGGATCGGTCATATTTTTTTAATAAATTATTTAACAATGATTACTAAGTGTAGGTTATTTACACTTTTATTTGTAATTATGCATGAAAAAAGAATTTAATTAATAATTTACATTAATTTATTATTTTAAATTATTGTATTTTAATGATATAAAAAAATTTTTTTTTGATTATAGAGTTAATTTTAATAAAATTAAATAACTTCTTCCTTCAATACATCTTGACCACTATTTAGCTTTCTTCTAAAGTGGGTTTTAGTGTAAATAAGTGGTTATAAGTGGAAAAATATTATTCAATCTTAGTTCTTTACTTAAAAAGCCAATTTTTGACTTTACTGAGCCTGAAAATATTTTTAAATAATTAATAAAAAAA
Organism: Betaproteobacteria bacterium TMED100; assembly: GCA_002170285.1. Lineage (GTDB taxonomy): Bacteria > Pseudomonadota > Gammaproteobacteria > Burkholderiales > Burkholderiaceae_A > UBA7377. Next base: position 42,822 of record NHFB01000030.1, on the reverse strand, counting down.
TATACAAATTAGTGAAAAATTAAAATGTTTTATGGAATAACTGCTCTTAGCTTGGATATTAAGGGACGAATGACAATTCCAATTCGTTACAGGGAATATCTGTCAACAAAACAAGAGGGTGNTAACTTGGCACTAGTTGAGAGTGACGAGGGTTGCTTAATATTAATGAGACATTCTATGTGGTTAAAAAAAGTTAATACATTAATGAAAAANGGAACAAATGCTGAAAAGCGTTTTTGGCTTGGGCTGAGCGATACTCCAGAGTTAGACAAATCCGGCAGAGTACTGATTAACTCTGTATTACGCGAGGGAGCTGCAATTAAAAAAGAAATTATTCTACTAGGAGTTGGGGATTATCTTGAAATATGGGACTCGATTAGGTTAGAAAATCACAAATCCAATGTAAAGAATATGAAATTTACTCGTGGAGACAAACCTAAGTGAGTACTCATCATTTACCTGTATTAATGAAAGAGGCAGTTGATGAATTAAATATCGTACCAAATGGAATTTATGTTGACGCCACTTTTGGACGAGGTGGTCATTCAAAAGAGATTTTGAATAGACTNGGACCNGCTGGTCATTTAGTTGCAATAGACAGAGATCCAGATTCAATCAAACAGGCAGCATGTATAAATGATTCTAGACTCCAGGTTCACCATGCAAAATTTTCAACTCTGCCAAACATCCTAAAGCAGAAAAGTATTTCAAAAATTGATGGTTTGCTTCTTGATTTAGGAGTTTCGTCACCACAAATTGACGATAAAAATAGGGGATTTTCTTTCACCAAATGTGGACCATTAGATATGCGAATGGACCCCACAAAGGGAAAGCCAGTTTCGGCTTGGTTAAAAACAGCAACACTCAATGAAATACAAAATGTTTTGAGTGTTTTTGGTGAGGAACGTTTCTCCAGATCGATAGCAACTGCAATTTGCAAAGAAAGGGATNACAACACAGTTGGCAATAAGAATAAATTAGAAACAACTAATGACCTAGCTGAATTAATAATAAAAATATACGGTCAAAAAAAGAAAAGAAACCAAAGTAATAAGCATCCTGCAACAAAAAGTTTTCAAGCATTGAGAATTTATATAAATAATGAAATTGATGAACTAGTTTTTCTTTTAGAAAAAATTCCTGAGATTGTGGAAATAAATGGTCGAGTNTGTATTATTAGTTTTCATTCAATCGAAGACAGAATAGTTAAGATAAAGATGCGGGGTTCAAGAAATTCGGTTTCCAGAACCGACCAAATGACAGCCAAACAATATGCTTTTTTTTCAGGGATTAATCATTTTCATGAATCTTCATACCCAAAAATCAAACAAGTAAAAAGAATTCTCCCAACTAAGGAGGAAATAAAAATCAACACACGATCAAGAAGTGCAGTATTGAGAGTTGGTGAATTAGTGAGTGAAGNATGAAGAAAATTAAATGAAATTAGTGGCAGCCATGACTTTGTTTGTTATTTCCTCTCTGGCCCTCGTAGATGCTAGATATAACGGACGAGTGTTGCATGCTAAAAAAGAGGAATTATTAAAAAAACATGAAAGAATTAAATCAGAAATTTCGTCCAACCAAATTATTCTTACTGAGTTAGAAGATGCATCAAGAATTATTTCAGCTGCTGAAAATGATTTAAAAATGAGGTATATAAAACCTGAGGATATAGTTAATCATTCTTTAACGGCGAGTCAAAATTAGAATGAGTATTCATCATTCTAATTTAAATTCAAGATCCAAAAAAAGGAGAGTATTAACACACTCTTTTAAGAATCCAATTCAAACATGGCAGTCAACAGTGTGGCGTTCAAGAATAATTATTTTAATGTTAATGACTGGTTTCCTTGCAGTATTAATAAGAGCATTTTATTTACAACACTTGGATGTCGACACATGGAAAAAAAGAGCCATCACAAGATATACAGAGACTCAACCTATACCNGCAGCAAGAGGTAAAATTTTAGATAGAAATGGTGAAATACTAGCAGTAAGTACGCTCGAATATAAAATTGGAATCGTNCCAAATCGTTTTAGACCCACATTAGAGCAAATCCAGGATCTAGGAAAGTTAATAGGAAAAAAACCTAAAGAAATTTTGAACAAACATCAAAAGTCAAAAAAATATTTTTACATTTCATCTGGAGTAAAACCAAATGTAAAAAATAAAATTCAAGCTATTGGCATTAGTGGTGTTGAATTTGAGCAAAAATATCAGAGAAACTACCCCTTCAAAGAGGCATTTTCAACTTTACTTGGTTTGACAAGTGAAAAGGACAAAGGGTTGGATGGAGTAGAGTTTGCATTTGATGATCAATTAAAGGGAGTAGAGGGCCTAAGATTTATTCATGTTGAGAGAGGAAATGTTGCTTTTGACGAAAAAATTTTGAAAAAGCCTGCACCTGGTAATGATGTTCACTTGTCAATCGATGCTGACATGCAGTCAATGGTTTATAAAAATGTCTTGATTGCAAAGCAAAAACATAGAGCAAAATCCGTATCGGTAGTAGTAGTTGACTCAAGAACAGGAGACATTCTTGCTATGGTTAATGCACCGGCATTTGACCCTGAAAACAGAAAAAATTTGTCTCTTGACGCTATTAGGAATAGGACTGTTACAGATAGTTTTGAGCCTGGTTCGACTTTCAAACCTTTTATAATTGCAGCGGCTTTAGACAGGGGTTTAGTCGAGCCTCTGACTAATATTGATACTTCACCTGGGTATATAAAATTAAATGGAGAAACTTTAAGAGATTTTAAGCCTTTTGGAGTGTTAAGCGTTTCTGATGTTTTAGCAAAGTCTAGTAATGTAGGCACTGTTAGGGTTGCATTAAAGTTGAGCCCCAGTCATATGTATGAATACTACCAAACCCTAGGTTTCGGAAAGCCACCAAATTTACCTCTTGGAGGACTTGCAAAGGGTAAACTCTCTTCTTGGAAAAATTGGGATGCAGTTACTCGAGCAACCATTTCATATGGGCATGGGGTTTCAGTGTCTCTTGCTCAATTAGCACAGGCTTACACAGTTTTTGCAAGGGAAGGTGATTTAATTCCCATCAGCTTGTTTAAGAAAAATTTTCAAAGAAGAGGNATACAAGTCTTTTCGTATGAATCCGTTAAGTCAGTCAGGTCTATGCTTGAACGAGCTTCTAGTTCTCTGGGGACAGGTGTAAAAGCACAAGTTGATGGATTTAGAATTGCTGGTAAAACTGGAACAGCTCAAAAAGCAGAGAATGGAGGATATTCAAAAAATAGATATATAGCCTCTTTTGTTGGAATTGCTCCCGTAGACAAACCAAGATTTGTAATTGCAATTATGGTTGATGAACCTAAAGGAATAAGATCAGGAGGACAAGTTGCGGCCCCAATTTTTTCAAAAATAGCAGGTGATGCGTTAAGAAGATTACAAATGTCGCCTAATCAACCAAATCAAGTACTTCCAAAAACAGCATTATTAAAATAATTATTGCCTTGAATACTACTCGTACAATTTCCAACTTCAATCTAAGCGAATCGTTTTCATGGTTTCCACCCTTTTACGAGAGAGCTCTTGACTTAGGTGCTATGTTAAGAAAAAAATACGGGAATGTTCATCTGTGCGATGATACGCAGAAACTGAAAGATGGAGATATTTACATCTTGAATTCGGGTGAAAATTTTTCAACAATCGAACTTTTGAATTTAGCAAGAGAAAAAAGACCTATTGCTTTNATTGCTGATACGAAAGAAAAAAAAGTAATAGAAGACTGGTGTACTAAAAATATAAAATCTAACGAAAAAGGATGGAAAAAAATATACTTTGTAAGATCAATGAAAACTCTCTCNGGCTTTCTAGCATCTTCTTTTTATTTGAATCCTTCGAACAGAATATCTATCTCTGCAGTCACTGGAACTAATGGAAAAACAACTGTTGTCAATGCAGCNGCCAAAGCTTTTGCAGAAGCTGAAGGAGCTTGTGCATCATTAGGAACTCTGGGTCTNATAATTTATGAAAAAGCATTAAATAATGTAAAAGAAAATCAAATTTTAGAATTTGGAATGACCACTCCTAGTGCTGTCTCTTTACAAAGATATTTAAATTACATAGTAAATCAGGGAATAAATCGGCTAATACTGGAAGCTTCATCAATAGGTTTGGTTCAAGGAAGGCTTTTAAGTTGCAAAATAAAACATGCTGTTTTAACTAACATAGGTCATGACCATCTTGATTTTCATGGAAGTTTTAACGAGTTACAGGCAGCTAAGGTTTTATTATTTACAGCGCCAGATTTAGATAAGGTAATTTTTGTTAAAAGTAACAAAACAAGTTTCACAACACTTAAAACTATTGAAAAAAAAATAGCAAAAAAACTAAACTCTTTTCTTGTATCTGCTGCTAATAATAAAATTAAATCTGATGTGAGTTTAAAAATCGATTCAGTTTGTGGTAACGGAACAGAAGTGTCTTTTGAATACAAATCAAAACTTATTGATAGATTTTTAATTCCCACCATTGGGACACATAATATTGAAAATGCCGCAGTTGTAGCGGGACTACTTTCAATTGAAGCAGTANATATTAAGAAAATAGTTTCCGCGCTAAAAAAATTTAAACCGCCTACAGGGCGAATGAGTTTTTATAAAAATAAGAATTGCCCGTTGGTTTGTGTTGATTATGCACATACTCCAGATGCTTTTGAAAAAACGCTATCAACCCTTAAATCCCTAATATACAAAAAAAAAGGAAAATTACTATGTGTTTTTGGATGTGGAGGAGACAGGGACACATCCAAAAGACCGTTAATGGGGAAGATCGCCGCCAGCTATTGTGATGGTGGGTATATTACCTCCGATAACCCACGGTCTGAAAATATCAACATCATTAATGAACAAATACTTAGGGGAATAAACAAAAATTCCAGATCCAAGTGGGCGCAATTTGAAAATAGAAGTAGTGCAATTGTACAAGCTATCTTAAAAGCAAACATTGATGATGTGGTCTTGATTGCTGGAAAAGGGCATGAGAACTATCAAATAATTAAAACAAAAAGAATATTTTTTGATGATGTTATCGAAGTGCAGTCTGCTTTTAAAATTCGAAACAAGAATATGGAAGTCATAAGAAATGAAACTTGACTTTACATCAAAAATTGCAAAATTAGAAATGCCGCTTCATGAGTTAAGTGAGTGGATTCCGGGGTCTGAATTTGTCGGAAAAATACCAGAAAAGAGGATATTAATTAAATCGATATCTATTGATAGTAGAGCAATTTACAGAAACTCTCTTTTCTTTTCTATCAAAGGAGAAAACTATGATGGGCATTTCTTTTTGGGGCAGGTAAAAGAAAAACATGCAATTGCAGCAATCGTAGACAAAAAAATGGTTACCGAAAGTTTATCAAAAATGACTGATAAGAATTTTTTCTTACTCTCGGTAGATGATGTCTTAGAGGCATTAGGAAAAATCGCAGGAGAAATTAGAAAGTTATGGTGTGGAAAGTTAATTTCCGTGACAGGCTCAAACGGTAAAACAACTGCCAAGGAGCTAATTGCGAATATTCTAAAAAAAGAAGTTGGTGAGAAATCTCAGTTTTCGTCCTACGGTAATCAAAATAATCATATTGGAGTTCCTTTAAATTTAATTAGATTAATTGAAGAAAATAAATTTGCAGTAATTGAAATGGGAATGAATCAAATTGGCGAAATATCAAAACTTTCATCCATGGTTAAACCTAATTATTCACTCATCCTTAATGCACAAAGAGAGCACCAAGCATTTCTTGGTTCTGTAAGAGCGACTGCACATGAAAATGGAGATGTCATCTCTTATTTGACTGAAAATAATATTGTCATCTTCCCAAAAGATAAAGACAACGAGGATGTTTGGTGGAAGTTGGCAAAAGAAAACATGAGCACAGTGTATAGATTTGGTTTAAAAAATGATATTTCTTATTGTGAGAAAGAAGAAAATTTTAGAGAAATAAATTGTGAAATTTTAAGTAATAACCCCTTGATTGTTAAATTAGAGATAAATGGTGAACACATAGGTAGTGTTCGGCTCAATGGATTGGGAGAGCATTTTGCAAGAACTGCTACTGGCGCAGTGGCTGCTTCTGTCGCTTTAGGCATATCTCATGAGTCAATTATAGAAGGGCTGAAAACTTTTATGCCAATTAAGGGCAGAGGTAATTTTCATCATTTAAATAACGGTTTAATAGTTGTAGATGATAGTTACAATGCAAATCCAGATTCAGTTAATGCCGCTATTAAAACAATGTTGGATGTTCAAGGAAGAAGAGCGATGATACTTGGAGATATGGCTGAATTGGGAAGAGACTCTGCATTTTTTCATCAAGAGATTTTAAGTTTTGCTGTTGAAAACTTGGATGAAGTTTTTTTGTTTGGTAAAAAATTTTCTGAAGCAAGTAAAAATTTAAAATGCGGGAAATCATATTTATCACGTAAAAAATTAGAGGAAGATGTCAGACTTTGGTTAGACTCATATCCCTCCAAAAAAAATTCAACTGTAATTTGGATAAAAGGCTCAAGATCTTCAAATTTAGATGTAGTTGTAAATTATTTATTAAGCACATAAGGATTCCAGATGTTATTGGTACTTTTTGATTGGCTGGGAAATTTTGTTCATTATTTCTCTGTTTTTAATTATTTAACGTTAAGAGCGGTTATGGCTACTCTTACATCATTAGCGATTGGTTTAGTTTTTGGCCCGTGGGTAATAAAATTTTTAGCCAGCATGAATGTCGAACAATCCGTTAGGGATGACGGCCCTCAGACGCATTTGATAAAGCAAGGGACTCCCACAATGGGAGGAGCATTGATTTTGATATCACTTGCAGTGACTACAATTCTTTGGGCAGATCTTTCAAATAGATTTGTTTGGGCGGCTTTGATAGTGACAATGGGGCTAGGCTGTGTTGGGTGGATTGATGATTACTTGAAGGTTTCAAAAAGAAACTCTACTGGTTTGTCTAGCAAGTGGAAGTATTTTTGGCAGTCATTTATTGGTTTAATTTCTTCAGTTTACTTGGTTTTTTCAGTATCTGCCTCAAATAATATGGAAGCTTGGGTTTTGTTTATAAATTGGATTGATAGTGGTTTCATAATGGCGTTGCCAGAACAGTCAAATTTAATTCTTCCATTTTTCAAAGATTTGTCATTACCCCTGGGAGTAGTAGGATTTGTAGTTCTCTCTTATTTTGTTTTGGTAGGCTCCAGTAATGCTGTGAATTTGACTGACGGTTTGGATGGGTTGGCGATAATGCCAACTGTTTTGGTGGCTGCCGGCTTGGGAGTATTTGCTTATGTTGCCGGCCATTCCTTATTTTCTAAATATTTATTGCTACCTTATATTCCTGGTGCAGGAGAACTAACGGTATTCTGCGCAGCAATTGTTGGGTCTGGACTTGCTTTTCTATGGTTTAATGCCTACCCAGCTCAGGTTTTCATGGGGGACGTTGGTGCTTTAGCTTTAGGGGGCGCAATAGGGGTAGTTGCAATAGTGGCAAGACAAGAAGTGGTTTTATTCATCATGGGTGGAGTATTCGTTATTGAGACTCTTTCTGTAATGCTTCAAGTTGGTTATTTTAAGTACACGAAGAAAAGATTTGGCATCGGGAAAAGAATTTTAAAAATGGCACCCTTGCATCATCACTTTGAAGAAAGTGGCTGGAAAGAAACTCAAGTTGTTGTTAGATTTTGGATCATAACAATGATGCTTGTTCTAGTTGGCTTAGCAACATTAAAAATACGTTAGCACACAATATGAACATGTTTACTGATTCTTCTTTAGTTGTAGACAATCAACTTTATAAAAAATTTGAACTTTCAAAGAAATTTTTGGTGCTAGGAGCAGGAGTCTCCGGACAAGCTTGTACTAAATGGCTAGAAGAAAATCAAAAGATCGTCACTATAGTTGACTCAAGAGCGTTGAAAAACAAAAAAATTGAAGGCTCAAAGATAACAATTATTACTGAAAAAAAATTTCCATTAAGTGATTCCTGGTTTAAACAAGTTGATTTCGTTGTAGCTTCACCGGGTCTAAGTCCACATATTGCGAAAAAAAGTGGGTTGGCACAAATGCTAGAAATTACAAAGAAAAGAAAAATTCCAGTGGTTACAGAATTAGATTTATTTGATTTAGCAAACAAGATGTATTTGAAAAAAAATGATAAAAATTTAACCACAATTCCAATTATTGCAGTAACGGGAACTAATGGAAAAACATCTGTAGTTAAATTAATTACAAAATTATTAAATGCACTTGGAATTGATGCTCAGGACGCAGGTAATATACGACCATCTTTACTTGAAGCTTTTCTACAAAGAAAAATTTTAAATAAAATGCCAGATATTTGGGTTCTTGAACTATCAAGTTTCCAACTTGCCTTATCGAATCAATTCTCTCCTACATTTTCAACAATTTTAAATTTGAGTAACGATCATCTTGATTGGCATTTAGACATAGAGGAATACCTTTCTTCAAAATTGAAAGTTTTTGGTATACCTAAACCAACTGCGCAGGCATTTATTTGCAGAAAAGATACTAAACTTTTTAAAAAAATTAACGAATATCTTCACACTTACAAAAATAATTTCACAAATTATACTTTTGGAACAGATTTCCCCAAAACAGATAATAGTTTTGGAATAAATATTTCCGGTAAATTTTGTTTCAATGATTCGCAAGTTAAAAAAATTTTTTATGAATTTCCCNTAAGCGTTGAAGAGATTAATTTAATAGGTGACCACAATTACTCAAATATCACTTGTTGTTTGGCAATTGTTTTTCAATTTTCAAAAAATTTCTCAAAAATGACCAAAGTNTTAAAAAATCATATCGGAGAACCACACAGGTTGGAGAATTTCTTAACTACTGGGAACATTAATTATATAGATGACAGCAAGGCAACAAATATTGCGGCTACAATTTCAGCAATCGAATCCTTGCAGGAGCCATTGATCCTACTAGTTGGAGGACTTACTAAGGGTCAGAATTTTAATTTACTATGTGAAATTTTAAATTTACGATCAATCAATTTAATTATTTTTGGTGTTAATGTTTCAACCATTTGTGAAAGCTTTAAAAATTCCAGTTTACTATTTGAAAAAGTAAAAGATTTAAAAGAGGCTGTTGTTTTAGCGAACAAAATAGCAAAAGAAAAAATCATGCTTTCTCATAAAACTNCCACCCAAATCAATATTTTGCTTTCTCCAGCATGCTCAAGTTTNGATACATATAAAAATTATAAGCACAGAGGCGAGGATTTTAAAAAATTGGTNACAGCCAATCTTCANGGAGAANGGATTTGTTAGATAAATTAGAAAATTTATTTCTAGGTTCAGTGGATAAATCATTACTTTTTGTGATTATGAGTCTTTTGTTTTTAGGTTTAATCATGGTGTATTCTGCAAGTTTGCCATTACCTAGTGACAACGAAAGACATTTGTTTTGGAATCAAATGCGTGGTCACCCTCTACATCTTTTCTTGGGATTGTTAATTCTTAGTTTTTTTTTACTAGTNCCAACTGAGGTTTTAAGAAGCTTATCTGGTGCCTTATTCGCTCTTGGANTGGGGCTTTTACTTTGTGTTGCGTTATTACAATTTTTTGGTGGCCAAGAATTTATGAGAGATGGTGCAGTTAGATCAATACCATTCGGTTCGATAACTTTACAGCCTGCAGAATTAATGAAATTTTTTGCTATTTTGTTCGCGGCTGCTTATGCAATTCGACGAAATGAACGAATTCGTGATTCGTTAATTCATGGAATTGCGCCAATTGGATCTCTGATGGTTGTGTTGATCACCCTCTTACTATATCAACCGGATCTTGGCTCAACAATTGTTATTACCCTTACAGTTGGGGCAATATTATTTCTAGGCGGTATGAACCTTAGAGTTTTCGTACCATTATTTTTGGGTTTATGCTCCTTTTTTGTTTTAATGATAGTTATCACTCCTTGGAGGTTACAGAGACTGGTGTCATTTGTGACTCCCTGTGATCAGGAGTTTAGTGCTACCTCAGGATATCAGCTATGTGCGGCTTTACTTGCTTTTGGTAATGGAGGTCTTTTGGGTACTGGCTTAGGCACTGGAGTCGCTAAGCTAGACTACTTACCATTGCCGCACACTGACTTTATTTTTGCTGTTATTGGGGAGGAACTGGGCTTTGTTGGAATTTCTATTGTCCTGGCTGGGTTTTACTATTTAATAAAACGCTCAATTGAAATAGGTAGAACAGCAATGTCTCAAGATAGAATTTTTGCCGGTTTGGTTGCTCAGGGAATTGGGTTTTGGATTGGGGTTCAGGCATTTATTCATGCTGGGGTGAACACTGGAATTCTACCGACAAAAGGCTTAACACTTCCTTTTGTTAGCTATGGCGGTAGTTCGATGCTGGTGGTTTGTATCGCTATGGGTGTTGTGCTTAGGATAGATATGGAGAATAAATTTTATTTAAAAAATGAACCCATTCCTGAAAGTAAAAAGTTTTGATTAATAACACAATTAACAATCATGTTTTAATTGTAGCTGGAGGCACTGGTGGACATATATTCCCAGGACTTGCAGTTGCCATGGAGCTTAAAAAAAATGGTGTTAAATTATCATGGGTAGGAACACCTCGTGGTCTAGAGAATAAGGTTGTAACTGCAGCTGAAATTCCATTATTTATTTCTACTTTCAAAGGTGTTAGAGGGAAAGGTTTTTTACAATTTTTTTCCCTTCCATGGCGATTATTAATTGCTATTTTTGAAATGAGAAGAATTATAAAAAAAATAAAACCAGATTTTATTGCTTGTTTTGGGGGTTACATTACAGTCCCAGCAGGTCTTTCTGCAAGTATTATGAAAATCCCATTTCTTGTGCATGAACAAAATGCAGTTATGGGGAGTTCTAATAGACTACTCTCTAAAATATCCAATAAAGTATTTGTGAGTTATAAGGACACCAAGTATGCATCGACTGTTGCAAAGTTTGTAGGTAATCCATTAAGAGATTCCTTTCACGCAACTGAAATTCCAGAAAGAAGGTGGAGTAAAAAAGAAGGTCCCTTAAGAATTCTTGTGCTAGGAGGTAGCTTGGGTGCTACTACTATAAATATCCATATTCCAGTCATTTTGGCAAGAGTTGTTAAAACTCATAATTTAGACTTATCAATTTTGCATCAAAGTGGAGAAAATGATCATACAAAGGTAAAAACAGCATACAAAAGTTATGGGTTAAAGGCAGAGGTCAAAAGTTTTCTCGAGGATGTAATTCACGACTATATTTGGGCCGATCTTGTAATTTGTAGATCTGGAGCAGGAACTGTTAGTGAACTTGCAGCAATAGGTGTTGGATCTATTCTAATCCCATTAGCCAATGCAATTGATAACCATCAAATGTTGAATGCTCAATTACTGTTGAAATCTGGTGCTGGTATTGTAGTTCAGGAAAAGAACATAACCGGAAATGAAATATTATCTTTTTTTCAAGGAAGTTCGAGATCTAGTCTCTTGTCTTACGCAATTCAAGCAAGAAAATGTGGGTCTTCAGAACCGGCTTTAAAAATTGCGAATGAAATCTTAAACATTACGGGTAAAGAATGAAGAGTAAAATTCGCACCATTCATTTTGTTGGAATTGGTGGTTCTGGAATGTCTGGAATTGCAGAGGTACTGTTAACACAGGGTTTTGATATTCAGGGTTCTGATATAGAAGAAAGCTCTGCAACAATAAGGTTGAAAAATTTGGGCGCTTCAATTTTTTTTAAGCACTCAGATAAAAATATTTCCGGTGCAGATGTATGCGTAGTTTCTAGTGCAATTCAAGCAAATAATCCTGAATTAATTGCAGCACGCCGTGCAAAAATTCCTGTAGTGCCNAGAGCATTAATGCTTGCAGAATTAATGCGATTCAAAAAGGGAGTNGCGATCGCTGGAAGTCACGGAAAAACCACAACTACTAGTTTAGTAGCNAGCATACTTGCTTCATCAAATTTAGACCCTACTTACGTAATTGGAGGTAAATTAAGCGGTGCAGGCTTGGGGGCTAGGTTAGGTCAGGGAGAATTTTTAGTTGCTGAGGCTGATGAGTCTGATGGTTCTTTTTTAAATCTGTCTCCTACTATTGCGGCGGTAACTAANATTGATCATGATCACCTAGAACACTATGATCATAATTTTTCCAGACTAAAACAAGCATTTATTTCCTTCATACATAGACTGCCTTTTTATAGTTCAGTAGTCTTGTGTTCTGATGACCCCAACATTCGAGAAATAATACCATTTATCTCACGTCCAATTGTGAGAGTTGGCATCGAACAAGATGCTGATATTCGAGCTAAAAATATCAAAAACAAAGGAATATCAACATCCTTTACTGTATATCAAAAAAATTTAAGGGAATTCCATGTAAAGTTACCCCTTCCGGGTTTACACAATGTTATGAATTCTCTCGTAGCTATTGGTATTGCTAGAGAACTTGAAATTGATGTGAATGCAATTCAAAAATCATTAGAAAATTTTTCTGGGGTTGACCGCAGATTTCAATATTATGGAGAAATTTGTTATTCAAAGAATATAAAATTTAGTCTGATCGATGACTATGGTCACCACCCGACTGAAATCAAAGCAACATTAAATGCTTGCAAGACTTCTTTTCCAAATCGTAGACTGATACTTGTTTTTCAACCACATAGATATTCAAGAACAAGAGATTTGTTTGAAGATTTTGTGAATGTTTTAATTGATGTTGATGTTTTAGTTTTATTAAATGTTTATCCAGCTGGTGAGCAGCCAATTCCAAGCGCTGATAGTAGAGCACTTTCAAGAACAATAAGACTCAGTGGAAGACTTGATCCAATTTTTTCAGAGAGTATTGGCGAGACCATTACTATTGTCTTGTCGACCGTTAAAAATAATGATTTAGTTTTAGTTATGGGCGCCGGTTCAATTGGCGAATTATCAGAAAATTTAATTGCCAAATGCAATGAATNTGAGCAAGGGGTTGCTAACTAATGGATAAATTTAAAGTTGCAGTATTGATGGGTGGGAAATCCAGAGAAAGAGAAATTTCTCTAAAATCTGGAGAAGCTATTTTACAATCGCTTTTAAAAAATAATATACAAGCTTTTTCTTTCGACCCAAAAGAAAAAGAACTTTATGAGTTAAAAAAAGAGCAGGCTGATTTGGCTTTTATTGCCTTACACGGCAAATTCGGCGAGGACGGAACAGCACAAGCAATTTTGGAATCTTTAAAAATACCTTATACCGGTTCTGGGGTAGCGGCATCGGCACTTGCCATGGATAAAATTTTAACTAAAAGAGTTTGGAAATCATTTAATATCGAAACACCGTCTTTTGTAGCTGTAAATTCTAAAGATGATTTAGACAGCATAAATCTGTTTTACGATTACCCTGTAATCGTAAAACCTAATGACGAAGGGTCATCGCTAGGAATAGTTAAAGTGCAAAAAAATTCTTCAATAAAGGATGCGCTTAAAGAGACTTTCCGGTTTTGTGAAAAAGCATTGGTTGAAAAGTTTGTTAAGGGAAGAGAGTTCACATGTGCTCTTTTAAGGGACCCTATTGATAGTTTGGTAAAAGCGCTACCAATTGTTGAAATTGAAGCACCTAATGGTGATTATAATTATCACAACAAATACTTAGGAAATAATACCAACTATATATGCCCGGCAAAAATTCCAAAAGAAATTGAAACCGAAATAAAAACAAAATCTTTGTTGGCTTTTGAGTCTTTGGGTTGTGAAGGTTGGGCAAGGGTAGACCTGATGTGGAATGGTAAAGATCTACCACAATTAATTGAGCTTAATACTTCACCTGGAATGACGGCAAGTTCGTTAGTTCCAATGTCTGCAGAATCAAATGGAATTGATTTTGATGATCTCGTTTTGAGAATTTTGAAGACGGCATCTCTAGGGAAAAAAGGGTTTTAAGATGATTAATATTTGCAGAGAAATTTTTTATAAATTGTGGAATTGTCCAAACTCTATGACTACTGTAACAAGGATAGTTTTGATGTTTTCCGTATTATGTTTAATTATTACTATGTTGCAATGGTTTTTCTCACAACCTAATTTTCACCTTAAATATTTAATTTTGAATATTAGTAGTGATAACGTTCAACACGTAAAACCTAAAGAACTAAAAAAATTAGTAATTATGGAATTAAACGGAACAGCTTTAACGACTGANTTAGGTCCTATTTATAAGTCCGTTCTGTCGCATCCATGGATAAAAGAAGCTACTGTTAGAAGAATTTGGCCAAATAAAATTCTTGTTAACTTGGTTGAACATAACATTATAGGAGTTTGGTCAGATGGACGGTTTGTCACACAAGCAGGAAAGTTGTTACAGTTTGATAAACTTCAAAGTGAGTCTATTAATAAAGAAAAAAATTGTTTTTTGTTGAAATTAGATGGTCCTAATGAAACGGTTACAGCTGTATTAGACAGAGCACGTATGATTTCCAAGAAAGCAATCAAAGTTGGATTACAAACAACAGGAGTTCAATTAACTAGTCAATATGATTGGAGAGTTTTTTTCTCTAATGGTATGAAAATGGAGCTNGGAGGCGAAAATTTAGAAACTCCACTTGAAAAAAGATTAGATAATTTTTTTAACTCAATTGCGTGGGTTAGAAAAAAAATTAAAAAAGATCTTATTTCAGTAGATCTTAGATATGCTCAAGGATTTGCATTTGAAGAGAGCAAAATATCTTCGATTAAAACAACTCGATCTATCAATAATCAGTCAAATTTAAAAAATTGTATTGATAACAAAGTAAGTGAAAAGGTGGTTTTGTGAAAAAAGAATCAGAAAAGATTTTAGTTGGGTTAGATATTGGAACCTCCAAGATTGTTGCTATTGTTGCCAAAATAAACGATGAAAATGATTTGACTGTAATTGGGATTGGACAAGCAGAATCGAAAGGTTTAAAAAAAGGTGTAGTCATAAATATTGATTCGACCGTTAACTCAATTAGAGCCGCAGTTGAAGAAGCTGAGTTAATGTCTGATTGTAAAATAGAAACAGTAACTACAGGCATTGCAGGAAGTCATATAAGAAGCTTTAATTCAACCGGGATGGTGGCTATCAGAGATGCTGAGGTATCTCAAAATGATGTTGATAGAGTTATAGAAACTGCAACTGCAATTAACATTCCATCAGACCAACAAATTTTACATGTAATTCCTCAAGAATTTATTATTGATGGGCAAGAAGATATTAAAGAGCCAATTGGTATGAGTGGTCGTAGGTTGGAGGTAAGAGCACACATAGTGACAGGTGCAATCAGTGCCGCACAAAATATTATTAAATGTATAAAAAGATGCGGTATAAGCGTGAGTGACCTGGTTCTTCAACCATTGGCTTCAAGTANNTCTATATTAACTGAAGATGAAAAAAATTTAGGTACTTTACTAATTGACATTGGAGGTGGAACAACTGATATTGCAATTTTTTCAGGTGGTGCAATTAGACATACAGCCGTGATTCCTATNGCGGGTGATCAAATAACCAGTGATATTGCTATGGCACTGCGTGCTTCTACAAATGAAGCTGAAGCTATTAAATTAACTCATGGTGTTTGTAAACAGTCTTTGGTTGAAAAAAGAACTGAATTTGAAGTTGCAGGTTTAGGTGACCGTGCACAGAATAGATTATTGTCAAAGAATACTTTGGCAGCTGTTATAGAACCAAGGGTAGAGGAGCTTTTCTCCCTTGTCAGTCAAGTTTCAAGGGAAAGTGGTTTTGATGAATTAATATCCTCAGGGGTGGTTTTAACAGGAGGATCATCGTTATTAGTAGGTGTGGTTGAGTTGGCTGAAGATGTTTTTTTTAGACAAGTAAGAGTTGCAAATCCTAACTATTCTGGAAATCTTGCTGATGTAATTTCAAATCCTCGCTACTCAACAGCCATGGGTTTAATTATTGAGGCAAATAGAGATTTATCAAGATTTGAGCCTGATGTTTTTGATTCAAACTCTTGGCTTGAGGTTTTGAGAAAAATGAAATCGTGGTTTGTTGGTAATTTTTAAAATGGCTTAAAGGAGAACTTAATATGTCATTCGAAATGTTAGAAGCAAAGTGTTCTGGAACTCTAATTAAAGTTATCGGGGTTGGTGGAGCAGGTGGAAATGCAGTTGCTCAAATGATAGAGAGAGGTGTGAAAGGGGTAGATTTCATTTGTGCTAATACTGACGCACAATCATTGAGTAAATCTCCAGCCAATTTAAAGCTTCAACTAGGTGAATCTGGTCTGGGAGCTGGAGCTAAACCAGAGAAAGGCAAGGCGTCTGCAGAGGCGGAAAGGGATAGAATTGCTGAGGCATTGGCTGGTGCTCACATGGTCTTCATAACAGCCGGAATGGGTGGCGGAACTGGTACTGGAGCGGCACCAGTAGTAGCTGAAATTGCAAAAGAATTAGGGGCCTTGACTGTGGCAGTTGTTACCAAGCCTTTTTCATTTGAGGGACCCAGTCGAAGTAAGGTTGCAGAAAAGGGAATAAAGTCTCTTGAGGAATCGGTAGATTCTTTGATAGTAATACTTAATGAAAAGTTAGAGGAAGTTCTAGGAGATGAAATAACACAAATTAGTGCCTTTAATGCTGCAGACAATGTACTTTATAATGCAGTCGCAGGCATCGCAGAAATAATTAACGTTGAAGGTTTTGTGAACGTAGATTTCGAGGATGTCAAAACAGTTATGAGTGCACAAGGTAAAGCTATGATGGGCACTGCTACATGTGAAGGTGAAAACAGGGCTAAGGAAGCAGCAGAGAATGCTGTACAAAGCCCTTTATTAGAGGGAATAGATTTAAGAGGTGCTAGAGGGATACTTGTTAATATTTCTGCTAGTAAATCATTAAAAATAAGTGAAACAAAAACAGCTATGGAGTCAATAAGATCATTTGCAGCCGAAGACGCAACAGTAATTTTTGGAACTGTTTTTGATGATAATTTAGGGGATGAACTGCGAGTTACAGTAGTTGCAACTGGATTGGGTCGTGAAACTGAACTCCGTTCTGTTCCTGTTGAGAAACCTCAAGAGGTTATTGGAACAGGAACAGATGGTGTTATTAGCCATACATCAGATAATAGTTCCGGTGGTGTATCTAGCGACAATCTAGATGTTTGGAATGATCCCAAATCGGATGCAGACAAGAGAAGAGAAGCCATAAAAAAAATTAATGCATTAGAGGAGGAAGGAGTCGAAACTTTTGATATTCCCGCTTTTTTAAGGAAACAAGCCGACTAATATTTTGAAATAATTTATTTTGTGTTTAAAGAAAGTGATTAAAATGCCTATTAAAGAAAATGAAATGTTGCCACAATCCACTCTTTTTGAGTACACAGATCAAAAAATAAATTCGTTTGAACTATCTAAGGTTATTAAAGAGAAAAAAATTGTTATCTTCGCTGTGCCNGGTGCTTTCACACCAACTTGTTCTGAAAAGCATTTACCGGGTTATGTATCAAATGCGCAAAATTTTTTTGAGAAAGGAATTGATGAACTGTGGTGTTTGGCTGTAAATGATCCTTTTGTAATGTATGCATGGGGCCTAGTAGGTAAAAGTTTAAGCTCTATAAGAATGGTTTCTGACGGTAATTGTGAACTAACAAAAAAACTAGGTTTTGCTAAGGATNTAGGTGTAATTGGTTTGGGTTTGAGATCAATGCGATACGCAATGGTTGTTGAAAATGGAAAAGTGTCATCAGTTTTTGTCGAAGACGACCCAGGAAAATTAGAAAAGTCTGACGCAAACTCAGTACTTGCAAGTTTGCAGTAAAAAATGCTCAGGCAAAGAACTCTTCAACGTGAAGTTAGTGCTGCTGGNATTGGNTTGCATAGTGGNGAATTAATTTGGATCACCATAAAACCCTCTGAAGTNAGTAGTGGAGTAACCTTTAGAAGAAAAGATCTTTCCCCTGTTAAAGATATTCGTGTGAGCGTAGCAAAAGTTGTAAATACAAATTTAGCATCTACTATTGATGAAGATGGTGTTACCATCTCAACAGTTGAGCACCTTATGGCTGCTCTTTCCGGTCTTGGAATTGATAATGTTTTAGTAGAGGTAACTGGTTCTGAAATACCAATTATGGATGGAAGTGCATCAAGTTTTGTCTACTTACTTAAGTCAGCAGGCATCAAGGAACAAGCAGAATCAAAAAAATTCGTAGAAATCACAAAGCCAATTATTGTCACTGAAGGGGATAAGTGGGCAAAATTAGAGCCTTTTTTTGGATTTAAACTAAATTTTGTAATTGATTTTTCACATCCCGCTGTGAATGAAACCGGACAAAACGCATTAATAGATTTTGAAACTACTTCATTTTCTGAGGAAATTGCACGTGCCAGAACATTTGGGTTTTTGAGTGATGTAGTGGCTCTAAGGGAAAAAGGNTTAGCCTTGGGGGGCGGGTTAGATAATGCAATAGTTTTAGACGACTCGAAAATCTTAAATAAAGGAGGCTTGAGGCAGTCAAACGAATTCGTTATGCATAAAGCTTTAGATGCAATAGGCGATCTGCATCTTTTGGGCAACCCAATACTTGGATCATATACAGCTTTTAAATCAGGGCATGCGCTAAATAACGCATTGATTAATGAAATTCGCAAGGCAAAGCAATTTTGGCAAATCCGTAGTTTTAGTAGTCTTTCAAAAGCTCCGTTGGCCTGGTCAAAACAGTGGTCATGGAATTAAACAATTAATTAATAGTTACTGGAGTGTGATTTGATGTAACTCATAGATGGCTTGATACTGGCAACATTAATCCCTCGTTTGTTTAAATCACGTAGAATTAAGGGTGCGATAAGTTTAAATCTTGTTACTGCAGAACTTGAATCAAGTCGCACAATCAATACTAAGCTCTTTGGCTTGTTTTTTTTAAAATGCGAGTTTGTATGACTCTCTGAAATTCGTATAATAGAATCTCTGACACCCTGAGTTTTCTGGTATGGTAGTTTTAAAAATATTTCATTAAATATTTGAATCCACTGGTTGTTATCCGAAATATTTTTTTTTAACTCAGTGAGTATACTTTCATTTTTTTCGGAAGATAAGATGTCCTTCAGTGATATAAAGTCTTTCATTGNTCTATCGTGCTATTTTAACTAATTATGGTTTTAAATATAGTAAAAAAATTTTTCGGCAGTCGCAATGACCGTCTACTTAAATCTTACTCATCTAAGGTTAAGGCCATTAATGCACTTGAGTCAAAACTCAAAACACTTGAAGATGTAGATTTTTTGCAAAAAACAATTGAGTTCAGAAAACGTTTTAAAAANGGAGAATCTTTAACAAGCCTCCAAAATGAGGCATTTGCAGTATGTAGAGAGGCTGCTAGAAGATCATTAGGAATGCGACATTTTGATGTTCAACTGATCGGTGGAATGGTTTTATTTGACGGTAAAATCGCAGAAATGAGAACTGGTGAAGGTAAAACTTTAGTAGCAACTTTACCTGCATATTTAGCATCTATATCAGGTACTGGAGTTCACATTGTTACAGTAAATGACTACCTGGCTAGTCGTGATTCGGCATGGATGGGTGAAATATTTAAATTTTTGGGTTTGAAAGTTGGTGTCACACTATCTGGTATGGAGCATAAGGAAAAAAAAGAAGCTTATGAAGCCGATATTACATANGGAACAAATAATGAATTTGGGTTTGATTATCTAAGAGATAATATGGCAACAGATGT
The DNA here is from genome assembly GCA_002170285.1 of Betaproteobacteria bacterium TMED100. GTDB lineage: Bacteria > Pseudomonadota > Gammaproteobacteria > Burkholderiales > Burkholderiaceae_A > UBA7377. Next base: position 23,115 of record NHFB01000030.1, on the reverse strand, counting down.
TGAAAGTAGAGTTCAAAGAGAAACTTCTTTTGCAATAGTTGATGAAGTTGACTCGATTTTGGTGGATGAGGCCAGAACTCCATTGATAATTTCTGGACAAGCAGATGACCAAATTGATCTATACAATAAATTAAATTCGGTCCCAGAAAAATTACAAAGACAGGCAGATGAAGATTCAGAAGGTGACTTTTATGTCGACGAAAAAGCAAAACAGATAACATTATCAGATTCTGGTTTTGAAAATTCTGAGGCAATACTTAGGGAACAAGCACTTTTGAGTTCGCATGAAAGCTTGTACGATCCAGTTAATATCGGACTCCTCCATCATTTAAATGCAGCACTAAGAGCAAAAATATTGTTTGAAAAAGATCAGCACTACGTTGTTCAAAATGGGAAAGTAATAATTGTTGATGAATTTACTGGCAGACTTATGCCAGGAAGAAGATGGTCTGAGGGGCTTCATCAGGCTATTGAAGCTAAGGAGAATGTAAGTGTCGAACCAGAAAATCAAACTCTTGCATCGATTACATTTCAGAACTATTTTCGCTTATATAGCAAACTGGCTGGAATGACAGGAACTGCTGATACAGAGGCATATGAGTTTCAACAAATTTATGGACTTGAAACTGTAATTGTGCCTACTCACAAACCAATGGTAAGAATTGATAATCAAGATTTGATTTACAGAACGATTGAGGAAAAAGTTGAAGCTATTATTGAGGATATATCTTCACGTAACAAAAACAAACAACCAATACTTGTGGGAACAACTTCAATAGAAAGTTCCGAGCATTTATCCTCGTGTTTAAAAAAAGCTGGTCTTGAGCATCAAGTTTTAAATGCTAAACAACATGAAAAAGAAGCAGAAATCATTGCTCAAGCTGGAAGCCCAGGAATGATTACCATCGCCACTAACATGGCCGGTCGTGGCACAGATATAGTGCTTGGTGGTAATTATGAACCTCAAATTTCCACAATAAAATTGAATACCAAGCTAAATCAGACAGACTCTCAAAAAAAATTAAATGAGATCCAAACAAAATGGAAAAAGTTACATGATGAAGTAATTAAATCTGGAGGACTTCATATAATCGGTACTGAAAGGCACGAGTCACGTCGAATAGATAATCAGTTAAGGGGTAGAGCAGGAAGACAAGGAGATCCTGGTTCCTCAAGGTTTTATTTGGCGATGGATGACCCGTTATTAAGAATTTTTGCAGGCGAAAAAATGAAAGCCATTATGGATAGGTTGGGGGTACCAAGAGGTGAAGCAATTGAGGCCGGAATGGTCACCAGGTCAATTGAAAGCGCTCAAAGAAAAGTAGAAAATAGGAATTTTGATGTCAGAAAGCAATTGCTTGAATACGATAATGTATCCAATGAACAACGAAAAATATTGTATGCTCAACGGAATGAAATTTTAGAGGCAGATTCTGTTGCTCCTTTAGTTAGTAGGTTAAGAGAAGGCGCTCTTGAGAGTATTTTTAGAAATTATATTCCGCATGACAGTATTGAGGAACAATGGGATTTAAAGAAACTGGATGAAACAATTTTAAAAGAGTATTCTTTTGAAGCCGATCTGACTGAGGAAATTGAAAAGTTAGATGAGCTTGAAGATGATAAGTTGTTAAAAGTAGTTTTTGATAAGGCAGAAAAAAGATATCAAACTAAAGTAAAAACTGTTGGTGAAAACTTGTTTAACTCATTTGAACGTTCAGTTTTGCTACAAACAATTGATTTGGGTTGGAGGGAACACTTAGCAGCCTTAGACCATTTAAGGCAGGGAATTCATTTAAGAGGATATGCTCAAAAAGACCCAAAACAGGAATATAAAAAAGAGGCTTTTTCGTTATTTGAGAGATATCTTGCCAAGGTGAGAGACGATGTAACCAAAACTCTCATGACTATTCAGATAGATAGTACAGATGGAGTAGAAAACGAAATTGATGAAAATCAACAGTATGTTGTTGATGATCAAAATCTAAAATATTCTAAAAATGAGTTAAATGAAAATACAAACCAACCTTTTAAAAATGACACAATAAAAAAGTCTAATAACACAGTTGAGGTTGAAAAAGAATCATCTACTTTCAGACGAGATTTACCAAAAGTAGGGCGTAATGAAGTTTGTCCGTGCGGATCAGGAAAAAAATATAAACATTGCCATGGAAAAATATCTTAGATCTATTTAAAAATATGAAAAATAGTGAAATAAATCAATTTGGTTTAGAGTTGGTTGACGGTTTCTCTATTTCTTCAATTGCAAGCGGTATTAGAAAATCAGACAAGAACGACTTGGTATTAGTTTTATTTGATTTTCCAGCAATTGTTGTTGGGTGTTTTACTAAAAATGTGTTTGCAGCAGCTCCAGTAATTGTTTGCAAAGAAAGAATTAAAAACTTTATAGCTCCCTCACTTGGCGCTCTAATTATTAACAGTGGATGTGCAAATGCTGGAACAGGAAAACAAGGTATAAGAGACTGTCATGAATTGACAAATATACTTAGCAAGAGATTGAATCTTTCTCGTGGAAAAATTCTCCCTTTTTCTACTGGGCCAATAATGGAAAGACTTCCAATTGATAAAATTAAAGATAAATCCGAATTGCTAATATCTGGTCTTGGAAAATCAAACTGGTTGGATGCTGCATCAGCAATAATGACAACAGATACAGTTGCAAAAGGTTGCTCAAAAATCTTGGTTTTACAAGANAAACAAGTCAAAATCACAGGAATTGCTAAAGGGTCAGGGATGATTTGTCCTGATATGGCTACTATGTTGGCATTTTTAGTTACCGACATAATTATATCTTCAGAAGATTTAAAGACATTAGTTGACTATGCCACAGAGTGTTTTTTTAATCGCATTTCAGTTGACGGAGATACCTCTACGAACGACTCAATAATTGCCGCAGCAAATGGTGCAAGTGGNGTTACTATCGATTCAAAGGATAAAAAATATGAAAAAGATTGGATAGTNTTTAAAAATGCATTTTTTGAAATTTGTGAGCACTTGGCAAAATCTATTGTGCTCGATGGAGAAGGAGCTACTAAGTTTATTACTATAAAAACAATTAATGCTTATTCCGATGAAGAAACTAAAATGATAGGCTTGGCTATAGCAAACTCTCCTTTGGTTAAAACTGCATTTTTTGCTAGTGATCCAAACTTAGGTCGAATATTAGCTGCAATTGGAAATGCAGGCATTCCCAGTTTAAAAGTAGAGGATTTAGATTTAAAAATAAACGGTTATATTGTATTTAAAAAAGGTGAATTAGCAAAAAAATATAATGAGGACAAAGCAAAGCAAGAACTTCTTAAGAAAGAAATCTTAGTTGAGGTTTTTTTAAATAGAGGAGATGTAACAGGTTGTTTTTTTACTTGTGATTTGTCTTATGATTATATATCCATCAATGCTGACTATAGAACTTAGTTAAAAATTGCAAAGGGCTAGATTAAAGTTTATGTCTTCATTAACAGACCTAAGATGTAGATTTTTGTCCAATTCTCTAAAACGAACAGCTATTAGGTGCTTGTTCGCACTTATTTCAGACACTACCTCAGGTTTTTCGCCCACTAAAATTCTAATTAACAAAACTTGTCTACCTTCTAGAGCAAATTCATAAAGACCTTTAGTGGCTTTTAAGGGTATTGCTTGACTTCCTTCGCGCAAAAGTCTCAGAGCTAAATCAATAGAATCTAAAAGTGGGNTAAGAGGTGCAAGCCAAGAGGAAATATTGGACGCTCTTAAATGTGCTGGTCTTTTTAGCCATGTATAAAAAGAAGGTATATCAAATTGACAAGTACCTCCTGGCACCCCGGATCTTCCTCGCAAAATTGAGAGCCACTCAAATTCGGGTACGTGCGATCCTAATCTAATTGGAACAGTTGATAAAGATGAATGAGACTTNGCTATTTCCTTTACTAATATTGCNAACTGTTCTTCAGAAACACCTGGTTGGCCAGAGTACCTTATTAATTGTAATCGTTGCCTATCTAATTCCTGAAGCAATTCGTTTTTAATATCTGCTCTATTACCAAGCAAGTCATAGAGTTCAAAAAGAGTCCACAAAGCTGATTGGTGACTTTCAGGTTGATTGACTTGAGCTAATTCATGCATACGATTTCCAAGATGTTCAATTCTTAACATTGAACGCATTCTCTCAGTGCAAGGAAANTCGTAAACTAGCATACCTTNATGGTTTAGTTTTTCATCATTTTCTTCAGTTTTGGATTGATTAGGTTGTTTTTTTATTTTGACACCATTTCGTTCAACAATTATACATTTCCGATTCTATAAATCTTTCAATAAAAGATTATGGATTTTTGACACTTGAGGCTCTAGGGTATCAATAGTTCCATTATTGTCAATTACATAATCAGCTAACTTTATTCTACTCAATCTTGAGACTTGATTTAATTTAATTTTATTAAATGTAGAAGCGTCAATGCTACTTCTATTGATGGCCCTTTGTTTTTGAATTTTTTCAAAACAATCTACGACTAATAGTTTCCAAATATTTGACCTTGAGGTTTTGTTCTTCTCTACCCAAAGTGGAATCACTTGAATTACATAGGGGCTTTTCGCTAATCTTGTTTCTGTTCCAACTTCCCTAGCAATCATGGGATGTAATATATTTTCTATAATTAATTTTGCTTTATTATTTGAGAAAATTTCATATCTAATCTTCTCTTTGTTTAAGCTACCATCTGCATTAAAAAATTTTGGTTCAAAGCTTTTTTTTAAAGTTTTAAGAGCACTNCCATTTTTTCCTGTTAACTTACTGGAGATTAAATCCGTATCAATTACTTTAATATTGAATTTTTCAAAAATAGCAGAAACCGTACTTTTTCCCGAACCAATTCCTCCAGTTAATACAACGATTTTTGGCATAGTCTTCAAATCTTAAAATTAAAAAATTAATAATTTAATAAATTCTTAAAAATTGTGGAGTACCTAACAAAATACTCATTAAGCAAATTATAGGACCGAATGGTAGACGTTTATCTAAGTCCCATTTATAAAAAAAACATCCGTAAGTAAAAATAGTAATCATAATTAGGCTTGAAAATAAAACAATAATAAGCAGAGTTTCCCAACCAACCCATATACCGAGGGCGGTTATTAAACAAATGTCACCACGCCCAAAAGCAGAGCCAGGAGAATTGGTTATGTCTTTTGAAACATATTTTTTGAATAAAATAAAAAAATATATCGAGACTTTTAGAAAAGCAAAACCTAGAAATGCTGAGCCTAGACTTTGTATCAGGCTAATGTGCTCGAATAATAGAGAAAAAACTATACCAATGATTGCTAAAGATAACGTAAGTCTATCTGGTAGTAAATTAGTTTGTATGTCAATTTTGGCCAAGACAATTAAAAGGCTCAACCATGAGCAAATTATTAGTCCTCTGAAAAGTTCTTTGGGGTATAAAGTCTCGTCAAGAGGTAAATGAAGAGCTTTAAAATGAGCATATCCAAAACATGAGACAAACAGAAAGTTTAACAAAAGCCATTTGATGTCTATTAGTGAACATGAATTAGCTATCTCTGAATCAGTCCATTTCAAGATTTCTTTATGTGCAAATTTTACAAACAAAAAATTGAAAATTAAACCAAAAAAAAAATAGTAAATAATAACTGGTAATAAATTTGTGTTGATCAATTGGATTTTATTTATTAGGCTTTGAAGAAGTTTTGGGTTTTCTTAAACGAGCTTTTTTAATTAATTGGCCTTGAACTGTCAAAATTTCAATAGCCAAATTATGTATCTTCAAACTTAAGTTAGCTTCAGGTAAATCTTCAAGAGCTTCTAAAATTAGACCATTAAGAGTTCTAGGCCCACTTGTTGGCAGATTTAATCCCAGATTCCTATTCAACTCCCTTACTGAAGTTAATCCATCCACAACCGCGTCACCATCAGNGTTCCAAGCTACAGGCTGAGTAGATAGTTCAGGGTTATTTGTTGTGAACTCGCCAACCAGTTCTTCAATTATATCTTGAAGGGTGACAAGCCCTTCTACCTCACCGTACTCGTCAACAATGACTGCCAAATTCTCTTTTCTCTCTTGAAAATTTTGCAATTGAGAAAATAATTTAGTTCCAATAGGAACAAAATAAGCGGGTTGAATTTCCTCCATAATTGATTCTTTAGTGAATCTATCGTTTGCAAATAGACCAACAGCATTTTTAATATGTAATACTCCTTCAATTTGGTTTAAGTCACCATTACAAACTAACAATTTGTTGTGAAATGAAGTTGAGATTTGTTTTTTGAGAAGCTTTTCTTCATCCTCAAGGTTTAAAAATTCTATCCTTCCACGAGAAACCATAACGTGATCAACTGACAATCCTTCAAGATCAAGCAAATTTAAAAAAATTTTCCTATTATGCAGTGGAATAAATGTTGAGGATTCCAAGATGGCTGATCTTAGTTCATCGCTAGTCAGACCATCATTTTTTTGACTTGAGAATTCTAGGTTAGCAGCAGAAAGCATGAGTGATACAATTTTATTGATGATTAGAACAAATGGTTGGAGTATCCAAGTGAAAACAATTAGCCCATAACTCGCACCCATTGCAATTCCATCTGGTTTGTTTGCCCCAGTCACTTTAGGAATAAGTTCTGCAAAAATGATGAGTAGCAAAGCAGCTATAGCTGTCGCTAGCGCTAAGACTTGATCATTATTTCCGAAGGCATTAATCGCAATTGCAGTGACTAATGCAGTTAATGCGGCATTTATAATATTGTTACCTAAAAGTATTGTTCCAAGAAGTTTGTCAGTTCTCTTAAGAAGGTTAAGGACTTGCTTTGCTCCTTTACTTCCTTTTCCAGCCAAACTTCGTATGCGGTATTTGTTAACTGCCATTAAACTTGTTTCGGAAATTGAAAAAAAAGCTGATAGCAGTAACAACCCAATTAAAATTATAAGTTGCATCCAAAAGGGCAGTTCATTCACTTATCTAATTCTCCTTATTTAAATTACATTTCTTTTTTGCTAGAGACTGAACATCTTTTAATCGGCTTATACCGTCGCGAACACCTTTGGGGTCTCTCCAAATCGCAGATCTCTCACCTGTAGTATTGATGCCATGTGAAGATGCGTCCATATTATCAAACTCTTCATAAGTTAAATTTTCAATGAAGTAATCCATGACACATGAACATTTATACAAGCTATCAAGACCTCCACCATGTTCTCGGATACATTCATTGACATATAGAACTCTGTCGATAGTAGGAAAAGTATTATTTTTACCATATACGTAAGGGTAAACCATTAAGTTAATTAGTAGTACCAAATAAGTTGCTAGTTTTTTGTTGTTCATATGTTACCTTTCTGACAAATGATTCTTTAATAAGTATCTTTTATAGGTTTATAATATCCAAGTATTTAAAAATAAATTAATTTTTTTGGTGTTAGGAGACAAATATGCGTAAGTTAATATCTTTGGTTTTAGCGCTGGGCCTTTTTTCAGCATCAAGCGCGTTCGCTTATGACAAAATTGAGTGGTCAAAAATGGATAAAAATAAAGATGGTTATATCTCACCTCAAGAAATGAAAGATCATTATAAAAAAGAAGGTGTTTATAAATAAAGCCAGTTTTCTCAAATTAAAGAGGGGGGTTACCCCCTTTTTTTTTCGTAAAAATTATATGTAAACTATTACATGTTGTAAGTTTTGGAATAAATTCTGTTCTTAGTTATTTAAAAATGAAAATAATCTTAAGATTTGTTTTTTTATCCCTGGGGAGTTTTATCTTTTTTTGTCAGGCAAGTTTGGCTATAAGCAATAAATGGGAGGAATTTCACTCTAAAAAATTGGTTAGTATGTTTTTCGAGCCNAAATCTCTCTCAGGAAAATCGGTCAAGAAGGTTGTAGTAATGGTTAATTTTAAAAAGGCGCGGACAGCCTCGGATGGGAAAAAAATTAAATCAATTAGGATGATTCAAAATTACGATTGCACAACATCAAGATTTAGATTACGAAGTGCCATAAATTACTCGGAAGAATNGTTAAAAGGACAAGAGTTATCAAGAGGAAANGAAGTAACGCCCTGGAGAATTGTTCCCGAAGGGACGCCTTATAGTAAATTGATGAAAAAAATATGCGATTAATTTAAATGTTGAAAGTGTTTGTTTGGATTTTGGCAGCAGTTCCAGGGTTAGATATTTTTTTCTTGGCCGTATTTGAAAAACTAGGTCCCAATCCTCAGGAAACCTTATTAAGACATCTTGGTACTTGGACGTTAGTGTTATTAATCTTGACATATTCGTTGCCCATTTTAGTTAAATTTGGGACTTCAAAAATACTATCTTGTAGAAGAATGCTAGGACTTTGGACTTTCTTTTATGGTTGCCTTCATTTTTTAGCTTTTTTGTTTTTTGAAAATGAGATGAATTTTTCTTCATTTATGAAAGATTTGGCTTCGAGACCTTTTGTGACGTTTGGTGTTTTCGCATTTTTTCTTTTAATCCCTTTGGCATTAACTTCCAACATNTTTAGTATAAGTTTACTAGGTAAATACTGGAAAAAAATTCATTGGCTCATTAATCCTGTAATTGTATTGTCGATAATTCATTACTTTTTGCATAGAGCTGGAAAAAATGATTACACGGAACCTTTTATTGCCCTCAGTACAGTAGTTTTTGTTTTGTTAATTAAAAAATTTTTTATTAGAAATTAGACCTAATTNAATTAGTTATTAATTTAGAATTATATGTAATTATAGCTTGAAATAAAGCTTGAAATAAAACTACTTACCTCATCTAAATTAAGTAATTGAACAAAAGACTGGTTTTCATTTAATTTGTAGATAAAAATCATTTTNTTAANTTAGGTCCTTCTCTCNATCACAAAATCAAGAAGATCGATTAGTATTTTTTTATGTATGGANGATTTAAAGTTCTCAAGGCAATTTTTAGCTAAAAAACACTCTTTAAGAGCAAGTTTTTTTGTGTATTCGATGGCATCAGACCGTTTAATAAGCAATACTATTTTTTCNAGATCTGCTTCNCTTGGATTTTTGATAGTATTTTTGATTTTTTCCTTAGTGTGATGATCACTTGTTGAAACGACTCTTATTAAAGGTAAAGTAGGTTTTCCTTCACGTAAATCATCACCAAGTTTTTTGCCTATTTCTGATTCAGTGCCAACATAATCCAAAACGTCATCTGTAAGTTGAAATGCTGTTCCTAAATGCATTCCAAAGGATCCTGCGGCGCATATGGTTTTTTCCTCCAAATTTGATAGTGCTGCTGGAATTTCACAAGAGGCTTGAAAAAGCTTTGCTGTTTTGTAGCGGATAACTTTGAGNTATCTGTTTTCATCAATATCAGGATCATTGCAGTTCATCAATTGCAATACTTCGCCTTCTGCGATTGTGTTGGTTGCATTNGCCATAATTTCCATAATTTTTTTATTATTAACATCAACCATGATTTGAAAAGCTCTGGAGTAAAGGAAATCTCCTACTAAGACGCTTGGAGCACTTCCAAAAAGAGAGAATGCGGTTTCTTTGCTCCGCCTCAATCCAGATTCATCAACCACATCATCGTGTAAAAGTGTTGCCGTATGGATAAACTCAATTACACAAGCCATTTTCACAAGATGTAAGTAATGCTTTTCTAAAATTTTATTGTCTTGATAAATAACTCTTGACATAAGTAATACCAAGGCAGGTCTTAGTCGTTTACCACCGCTATCAATTATATAGTTTGCCACCTGGTTAACAAGAACCACTTCGCTTTTGAGTTGTTTCTTTATTTCTTTTGAAACATCTTCAAGTTCATTTTCAATTGGTTGCATTAATTCAGTGTATTCAACCATAAGTATTAGTTTTATTTTGAATATATTAATGGAAAATTAAAATTATTAATTGATGATAGTTGACCTTTAGATATAAAAGCTACTACTATTAAATGTTAAATAAAATAACTAGGGTTATTTATGTACGCTGTTATAAAAACTGGTGGAAAGCAACATAAAGTTTCTTTGGGTGATCGTTTGGAGATAGAAAAATTGGACTTGTCCGTNGGAGATAAGGTGATCTTTGACCAAGTAATNGCTTTTCAANATAAAAAGTCAGGTTCTAGCGACCCTGTTCTTAAAATTGGCACCCCTTATCTAAATGGCGCGACTGTAACCGGAGAAGTTACCAAGCAGGAGAAGCATCCAAAGATTAAAATTTTTAAGTTTCGTAGGCGAAAACATTCAGCAAAATCTCAAGGACATAGGCAGTCATACACAGAGGTTGAAATAAAGTCCTTAAATTTGTAATTTTAATAAAATATTTATTCACGGGCACAACAAATGGCACATAAAAAAGGTGGTGGTTCTTCCAGAAATGGAAGAGATTCAGAATCTAACAGACTAGGCGTGAAGAAATTTGGTGGTGAACTGGTTGTTCCTGGCAATATTATTGTTAGACAAAGAGGAACCAAGTTTCACCCTGGGAAGAATGTTGGGATTGGTAAAGATCACACTCTTTTTGCTCTTAAAGGAGGCAAGGTTTTTTTCTCAATAAAAGGACCTTTAAACAAATCAACTGTAAGTATAGATAATTAAATTTTTTACTTTACAAAAATTAGTTATAAATCACATATAAGTCGTAATTCTCAAAATNCATTTTAAATTTTCCTGCAGTCACTGCATATTATGAAATTCATAGACGAAGCGAAAATANAATTGCGTGCAGGAAATGGAGGTAACGGAGTCGTTGCTTTCAGAAGAGAAAAATATATTCCAAAGGGTGGTCCTAGTGGTGGAGATGGTGGTAGTGGTGGAAATATAATTGGACAAGCTGACAGAAATATTAATACCTTAATTGAATATCGCTATGCTCGAATCCATACGGCTAAAAATGGTCAACAAGGAGGTGGATCAGATAAGCATGGAGCTAAAGCTGATGATATTATTCTTCGTTTTCCGGTTGGCACTGTCATTAAGGATATTGAAACAGGCAATGTAATTGCTGATTTTTATGAGCATGGTGAAAAAGTGACTCTTGCAATCGGCGGTGTTGGTGGATTAGGGAATATACGTTTTAAGTCAAGTACAAATAGAACACCAAGACAATTCACCATAGGAAAAGAAGGGCAAGTTAAAAAATTAAAACTAGAGCTTAAACTATTGGCGGATGTAGGAGTTTTTGGTGCGCCAAACTCCGGAAAATCAACTTTTGTTAACACCACTACTCAGTCCAAAGGGAAAGTTGCTGATTACCCCTTTACAACGACAATCCCAAATTTGGGTGTTGTTTTTCGTGAACAATCAAAAAGTTTTGTACTGGCCGATATTCCGGGTTTAATTAAGGGGGCTTCCTCAGGAGCAGGTTTGGGTTTACAGTTTTTGAGACATATCCAAAGAACTAGATTATTACTACATTTTGTTGATTTTTCTGCAGAAAATTTTGGTGATGGCGAGTTTAGTAACGAAACAAAAATTGCAGAATCGATAAAAAAAAATATATCGGATGTTGTAACTGAATTAGGTAAATTTAATCCTAAGTTGTTACAAAAGCCAAGATGGTTGGTTTTTACAAAAATAGATTTGGTTCCAAGAGATATCAGAAAACAAAGGTGGGAAATACTCCAAAAGAACTTTAAAAATAATAATATTTTTTTTATATCTTCGCACTCATCAGAGGGAATTGAAAACATTCTTTCAAAGATTGATTGTTGGGTTTCGAATGAAAACAAAATTGAAGTTTTAGAAGTTGAAAATGATGTGCGGTTTAATAAATCATAAAATTGTAGAATTCATCTTTTAATTACAGGAGTTTGAAAATAAAAAAATCCACTAATTTCATCAACCTTAAGCCACAGCGTTTAGTAGTGAAGTTAGGATCATCTGTAGTTACAGATAATGGCGAAGGAATCCACAATGGCGTAATTGATGACTATGCAAAACAAATACAAATATTATCCAAAGCTGGACATGAAATAATTATTGTTTCAAGTGGGGCAATTGCTGAAGGTATAAGAAGGTTAGGCTGGGTTAAAAGACCAAATCATATTAATCAATTACAAGCGGCTGCCGCTGCAGGGCAAGTGGGTCTAATAAGAGCGTATGAAAGTGCCTTTGAAAAGCTTGGAAGATTGACAGCCCAAATATTATTAACCCATGAAGATTTTTCGGATAGAAAAAGATACATTAATTCGAAAAGTACCATGTTGTCTTTGTTAAAAAATAGTGTCATCTTAGTAATCAACGAAAATGACACCGTTGCTACTGAAGAAATCAAAGTTGGAGATAATGATACCTTAGCCGCTTTGGTTGCAAATCAACTAGCAGCTGATTTTTTAATTATCCTGACCGATAAATCTGGAGTATATGATGCAGATCCTGATCTAGTTCCTAATGCTAGATTGATTGAAGAGGTATTTGTTAGTGATGAAAGACTTTTGAAGGTCTCATCTGGTAACACGTCGAAACTTGGTGTTGGAGGTATGGTGACAAAAATAAGAGCTGCTAAAATAGCTGCCAGTGGCGGTACTAACACAATAATAACTAATGGTTTTGAAAAAGACATTTTAATTAGGTTCTTTGAAGGCAAGAAGATAGGCACTTTAATTAAAGCTGATTTGCCAACTCTAAGCGCAAGAAAACAATGGTTATTAAGTCAATTAAAAATAAAGGGATCTTATGTTCTTGATGAGGGTGCAGAAAAAGCAATAAACGAACATGGTAAATCACTTCTACCAATTGGGGTTACGGAAGTGAATGGTGATTTTGATCGTGGTGATGCAGTGCTTTGTATTAGCATAAAGAGAAAAGAAATGGCTATTGGGCTAACTAATTATTCCTCTGCTGATGCTAAAAAAATAATTGGTCAAACTTCTTCCGGAATTGAATCTATGATCGGTTACATTGAAGAACCTGAATTAATTCATAGAGACAATTTAACCCTAACAGATTCTAATTTTTCTTTTGAAAAAATGTAAGGTGCTAGCTCAAGTAATGCTCTGCGATAAACATTTTTCTTAAAATCAACTACCTTGCTAACCGGTAGTATAAATTCTTGCCATTTCCAATCGTCAAACTCAGTTTTACCAAGTTTGTTAACCAAATTAATATTCTCATCATTTGCAATTAACTTAAGCAAGAACCAAATTTGCTTTTGGCCCTTATAGCTATTATTCCACTCTTTTTTTATAAACCTGCTAGGAACATCATAATATAGCCACTTTTTGGTGCGGCCAACAATTTTTACATGATTAGATTCTAGTCCTGTCTCTTCTTTAAGTTCTCTGAACATGGCTTTCTCAAGAGTTTCCCCTTTTTTAATTCCTCCTTGAGGAAATTGCCAAGCATGTTCATTGATCCTTTTAGCCCAAAAAACATCGTTTTTTGCATTTAATATAATAATCCCAACATTTCTTCTATATACGCTTTGATTAATCATTTAAGTATTATAGAACTCGTAGCAAAAATCTTCACAAAAGTCTTTTAACAATTTTTATGGTAAAAGATATTATGCGTGCAAATAGTTTTCATATTAAAACCCAAAAAGAACATCCTGCCGACTCAGATATAGCAAGCTACGGATTAATGGTCAGATCAGGAATCGTAAAAAAGTTGAGCTCTGGCATATACACTTATATGCCAACGGGGTTAAGAGTTATAAAAAAAATTGAAAACATTATTAGAAAAGAAATGAATGGCATAGGTGGAATAGAAATTCTAACTCCAATAATCCAGCCAGCAGAGCTCTGGAAAGTTACAAATCGATGGGAAAGCCTCGGAAATGAGTTACTTAGAATTAAAGATAGGCATAACAGAGATTTTGTTGTTCAACCTACTTCAGAAGAAGTCTTTACTGATATTGCAAAACATGAAATCCAAAGTTGGAAACAGTTACCAAAGATTTTCTACCAAATACAGACAAAATTTAGAGATGAGAGGAGACCTCGATTTGGAGTCATGAGAGCAAGAGAGTTCATAATGAAAGACGCATATTCTTTTGATCTCGACGCAAAAAATGCTAGTGGAACATATGAGAAGATGTTGCAGTGTTATAAATCTATTTTTAATAAAATTGGCTTAGATTATAAAATTGTTAAGGCCGACACTGGAACTATTGGTGGAGATAAATCTCATGAATTTCAAGTGATAGCCAAAACAGGTGAAGACGAAATAGCCTTCAGCAATAAATCGGATTTCTCTGAAAATGTTGAATTAGCTAAAGCAGTTTCAGTTTACCCTGAGCGGAGTTCGCCTAAAGAGAAAATGCAAATTGTTAGAACAACTAATGCATATAAATGCGAGGATGTTGCAAATTTTTTGAGGGTTTCCCCCAAAAAAATTGTGAAAAGTTTGCTAATAACGGTTAGTGAAAACTTACACAAAAATTCAACTGAAATGGCAACTGATAAGCAAATTAATATTAGCTATTGGCTAATATTATTGAGATCTGATCACAGTTTAAACGAGTTAAAACTTAATAATGTTTTTAGCTCTTGTTCCACTTGGAGGTTTGCAAATAACGATGAAATTGAAAAAATCATGGGTTGTCAACCTGGATCTATTGGACCAGTAAATTTAAACAAAGCGGTTCGAGTTTTGGTGGATAAAACAGTTGAAAACATGTCAGATTTTATTGTTGGTGCCAACAAAAATGAATTCCATTTTATTGGGGTTAATTGGCTTAGGGACTTAAATCCACCAGATTTGATCGATGACATTCGAAATGTTGTTAATGGTGACCCTACACCTGATGGTAATGGTGTAATAAGTATTCAAAGAGGTATTGAAGTGGGTCATATTTTTTACCTTGGAGATAAGTATTCTAAAGAAATTGGTGCAAATATTTTTCTTGAGGATGGATCGTCGGTTTCTATGGAAATGGGATGTTATGGAATAGGGGTGAGTAGGTTAATTGCTGCTGCAGTTGAACAAAGTCACGATGAGAAGGGCATCATTTGGCCAAGAAGTATTGCCCCTTTTGAGGTAGTGATTTGCCCTATCGGGATCCTCACAAACGCAGATGTTAGGAAACATTCCAATCAAATTTACTCTAAATTAATTTCATTGGGTTGTGATGTAATTATTGATGACAGAGGGGAGCGCCCGGGTGTTATGTTTGCAGAATGGGAATTAATAGGAGTTCCACTTAGAGTGACAATTGGTCCAAAATCTATTGAGTCAGGTAAAGTCGAGATTTACTTCAGGCACAGTGATACAAAAGTTGACTGCAATATTGATGAAATAGTAAACATTATTTTAGAAAACACAAGTTAGCGACGCTTACCCTTTCTTTTTTTTCGGTTATTTTTCTTTGAAATAGTACTTGAATTTGAAATCATACCTCCAGGCATTCCACCAAATGGTCTCATCATTTTATTCAAAGTATTTCCACCCATTTTTTTCATCATTGATTTCATCTGTTCAAATTGATTAATTAGTTTGTTTACTTCCTGGACATGAACACCAGCCCCTCTGGCAATCCTTTGTTTTCGAGATGATTTTATTATTTCAGGAAAATTTCTTTCATATGGAGTCATAGACAAAATGATACCTTCTTGTCTTTTTACTGAATTATCTATAAGACCTAGATTTTTTCCTTTAGTAGCCTCTTTAATAGAATTTGGCAACATACCAACTAAAGATGAAAGACCGCCCATTGATCTCATTTGATTGATCTGCACTTTGTATTCATTTAACGTGAATTTCTTTCCACTTTTAAGATTCTCTATTAGCTTAGTTGCTGACTGATGATTTAACGATTGTTGGGCTTTTTCAACAATCGATAGCACATCACCCATGCCGAGTAGTCTCTTTGCGAATCTTTGAGCATCAAATTCTTCTAAGCCATCAAGTTTCTCTGAAACACCTATAAATTTGGTTGGACACCCAGTAACAGACTTGACCGAGAGTAAGGCCCCACCTCTGCTATCTCCGTCAAGTTTGGTCAAAATAATTCCTGTCAAGTCTATATGGCTGTTGAAGTTTTTTGCAACTTCCAGTGCATCTTGGCCCTGCATTGAATCAACTACAAAAAGAGTTTCTACCGGGTTTATTAATTTTTGCAAGTCAGTTATCTCGGCCATCATTTCATTATCGATTGCAAGTCTTCCGGCAGTATCGACAAGTAAAATATCGTAAAAATGTTTTTTTGCGTATTCGATAGCATTCTCTGCTATCTGCGCAATTGAATCAGTATTTTTGGAGTTATAAAAATCAACATCGGCTTGTTTGGATATAGTTTCTAGCTGTTTAATAGCTGCAGGCCTGTATATGTCACATGAGACAGTGAGTATTTTTCTATTTTTTTTTGTTTTTTTTAACCAAACAGCTAATTTCCCACAGGTAGTGGTTTTTCCTGCTCCTTGAAGACCAGCAAGAAGAATAACTGCTGGTGGCTTAGTTTTAAAGTTTAACTGTTCAAAACTGTCTGAATCATTTTTCATTAATTCAATCAATTCTTGATTCACAATGCCTACCATTGCTTGTCCAGGTGATAAACTTGTTAATACTTCAGTGCCTGCTGATTTTTCTTTTATTTGATTAATAAAATTTTTTACAACAGGTAACGCAACGTCGGCATCCAGCAAAGCAAGTCTTATTTCTCTGAGAATTTCTTGGGTATTTTTTTCTGTAATTCTAGCCTCACCCTTAATACGCTTAACGATACCGGCCATTTTGGAAGTAAGTGATTCAAACATGAATAAGATTCCTTGAAATAAATCATATAACCTGAGTTAAAATTTTATTATGGATCAATATTATGTCTTACTTCTATCTTTAGCCTCATTTGGATATATTTTTTTGGGTGTCTCGTTTAATTCACACTCGTCTTTTATTGCCTCTCTTCCTATAAAGCACACTTTGCTAGCTTTGACTGTACTTAGTTTAGCTGGAGCCTTGTTGCCAAGCTGGTTCGCTGAGAGTGGTATGCAGTTTGGATTTTCCACTGCAATTACGTGGATGTTCTGGTTGGCTTCGATTTTAATTTGGGTCGAGGTTTTTTTTGCACCTGAACCTTTATCTGCCCGATATATTTTTTTCCCTGCTTCATTGGGTGCTTTACTCCCAATTTTTTTTCCGCCACCTATGTTAAGTTCTGATCTTAGCTACCTGTTTAGGTGTCATATATTAGTAGCTATGCTTGCTTATAGCAGTTTTGCATTAGCAGTTGCTCATGGTTCTATTATGATTGTTCATGAGGCTTCTCTAAGAAAACTAAAACACAAACGAATTTCAAGTTCTATGCCTTCTTTATTGGAGATGGATGCCTCTTTAGTTAGGGTTTTGTCTGTCTCTTTTGTTTTAATTTCGGCTACGCTTTTAAGTGGCGGGGCAATAAATAACGAGATTGGTAGAAATTTTTTGGTATTTGATCATAAAACTCTTTTTGCAGTTGCCGCATGGTTTGTAGTTCTGAGTCTTCTAACAGGAAGAATTTATTTTGGTTGGAGGGGCCGTTTTGCTGCACGGTGGACTATCGTTGGCTTTGTCTTTTTAGTCTTAGCTTATATTGGGACAAATTTTGTATTTGAATTTCTAATTAATTAAGTTTTTTGATTCTGTTAGGGAAATAATTTGATAGCTAGAATTTTGATTTTAGGTATTTTTATATTTTTAATACTTGTGGTTGCTAGAAAAATAAATAACATCCTAATTAAAAAATTTAATTCAAATAATTCTAACCATCTTGAGGAAGACCACTCAGTTTTGGTTAAATGTTCAAAGTGTGGAGCTATGGTTCCCAAAGAATACGTTGATAGTAAAGGAGAAAAAATCTTTTATTGCAAGGATCACTCAGATGAACAATGAATTTTTTACGGCAGAAATTGATTCAGCTGGTTGGTTAAGTGCCTCATCAAATACAAGCAGAGCTAATTCACCAAATTTTAATGATCGTCCTTATGGCATTGAACCAACCCTAGTGGTACTTCACAGTATTAGCCTTCCTATGGGAAAATTTGGTGGGGACAACGTAAAAAATTTATTCTTAAACAAATTAAAGACTTCAACTCCTGAATTTAAGTCACTGAGTTCGCTCAAGGTTTCCTCTCATTTTTTTGTTAGAAGAACTGGTAGGATAATCCAATTTGTATCAACCACTAAAAGAGCATGGCATGCAGGAGAGTCAAGTTTTTTTGGAGCTAAGAACTGTAACGATTTTTCAATTGGAATTGAGCTAGAAGGTTCTGATTTTGTGAAGTTTGAAGATGTACAATATCATTCTTTATTTTTTTTGCTTGGACTGCTGTCAAAAAAATTTCCTTCGTTAAGCGCAATTACAAGTCACGAATACATTGCTCCAAAAAGAAAAACTGACCCTGGGCCATTTTTTGATTGGGAAACATTAGAAAAAAATTTATCAGATTTATCAATTTCTTGGGAAATTTTTGTGTCAAAAAAGTAAAAAAATAACACTTTTACTATTGCAACCCCCTCCGCGGAATACTAGAATTAGTATTAATTAATCATTAAAAAGACTAAACCTAGTAGATTGTCGATTTATTTAGTATTTTAATGTTCCGTATTTCATTTGTATTACTCAATCACCGTTCGTAGTTTATGTTTATATCAAAACTCAAAGGAATTTAAATGAGGCCACAGCCAGCAAATTTGGCAGATAGTAGTATTGAATTGAAAAAATCAAAGTTAGAACAAGAAGCTTCATTGTTAGACTCCTCATCCGAACCAATTGGAGGATTGAAAGTTAATGCAGATTTGGCAGATATTAAAGTCATTCGAAGAAATGGTTCTGTAGTAACTTTTGAAGACTCGAAAATTGCTGTGGCAATGACTAAAGCTTTCTTAGCAGTTACTGGAGGTCAAGGAGCAGCAAGTGCTCGCGTCAGAGAACAAACAGAATTATTCACATCACAAATAGCTAATACATTTCTTCGTCGCCTTCCGGCGGGAGGTGCAATTCACATAGAAGAAATTCAAGATCAAGTTGAATTAGCATTGATGAGGGCCGGTGAACATGAAGTTGCCAGAGCTTACGTACTTTACAGAGAGAAAAGGTCAAAAGAGAGGCAACAGAAAGACCTGGATAAAAATATTCAAGTTTCCAACCAGCTAAAAATAACTGTTGACGGAAAATTGCAAAATTTTGATAAAGAATTATTTACACAGATAGTTAATTCCGCATGCAGTGGTTATGAGGAGTTTGTTAACTCAAAAGATATTTTGGATGAGGCTTTTAAAAATATTTATGATGGCATTCCTTTTGAAGAGGTCTTCAAATCCATCATCCTATCAGCTAGAACATTAATAGAAAGGGATCCGGCATATGCAAAAGTCAGTGCACAGTTGCTCTTGTACTCAATTCGCAAGGAGGTTCTCGGGTTTGATGTTCAACCGAACAAAATGCAGGAGGCATATGAGGAGTATTTCTCAAGATTTATCAAGAAGGGTGTAGAAAAAAAACTACTTAACCAAGAACTGTTAAATTTTGATCTGCCTCTCTTGGCATCACGATTAAAAACTAACAGAGATAATCAATTTCATTATCTTGGAATTCAGACTCTTTATGATAGATATTTTTTGGTAGATCGAAAAGATAAGTTAACTAGTGATGGAAGAAGACTAGAGTTGCCACAAATATTTTTCATGCGAGTAGCAATGGGTCTTGCAATAAAAGAAGTTGATAGGGAGTCTAAAGCAATTGAGTTTTATGATTTGTTGTCAGGTTTCGATTTCATGAGTTCAACTCCTACATTGTTTAATAGTGGAACTCAATTCTCACAGTTATCTTCTTGCTATCTCTCAACAGTTGACGATAACTTAAGTGGTATTTATGAAGCAATTAAAGAAAATGCACTATTAGCGAAATATGCTGGCGGTCTTGGAAATGATTGGACGCCTGTAAGAGCTCTTGGTAGTCATATAAAAGGAACAAATGGTCAAAGTCAAGGAGTGGTTCCTTTTTTAAAAGTAGTCAATGATACGGCTGTAGCTGTAAATCAGGGAGGTAAAAGAAAAGGAGCGGTTTGTACTTATCTTGAAACATGGCATTTGGATATTGAGGAATTTCTGGAACTCCGTAAAAACACAGGGGATGACCGCCGAAGAACTCATGATATGAATACTGCTAATTGGATACCAGATCTTTTCATGAAGAGAGTTAATGAAGACAAGCAATGGACTCTATTTTCACCTGACATAGTGCCTGACTTGCATGAAAAAGTTGGTCAAGATTTTGAAACTGCGTATGTCAATTATGAAAAACTCGCTGCTCAAGGAGGATTATCTCCTTACAAGGAGATTTCTGCTGTGTCTTTATGGAGAAAGATGTTGTCAATGTTATATGAGACAGGCCATCCTTGGATAACTTTTAAAGACCCATGTAATTTAAGAAGTCCACAACAACACGTTGGCGTAGTTCACAGTTCAAACTTATGTACTGAAATTACTCTCAATACAAGTGACTCAGAAATAGCAGTCTGTAATTTAGGTTCTATTAACCTTGTTAATCACCTAACTAAGAACAATAAAGGTAAATTAGATCTTGATCAAAAGCGTTTAGATAAAACAATTAAAACTGCCATGAGGATGCTTGATAATGTGATAGATATAAATTATTACGCAGTCGGCAAAGCAAGAAACTCTAATTTGAGACACAGGCCTGTAGGACTTGGAATGATGGGTTTCCAAGATGCTTTGCACGCCATGAAAATACCCTATGGTTCATCAGACGCAGTTGATTTTGCTGATAGGTCAATGGAAACAATTTGTTACATGGCTTATTCAGCTTCCTCAGAATTGGCAAAAGAGAGAGGCAGTTATTCTTCATTTAAAGGGTCACTTTGGGAAAAGGGTATTTTGCCTCTTGATTCATTAGAACTTTTAGAAAAACAAAGAGGAAAAAAAATTGAGGTTGATAGGACTAAAACTCTAGATTGGGATGCTTTAAGAGAGAGAATAAAAAAATATGGTATTCGTAACTCTAATTGTGTTGCAGTTGCTCCAACAGCAACAATTTCCAACATAGTAGGTGTTTCAGCATCAATAGAACCAACTTTTCAAAACTTATATGTCAAGTCTAATTTATCTGGAGAGTTCACAATTGTTAGTGAAACCATGGTTAGAGATTTAAAAAAATTGGGTTTGTGGGATGAAGTTATGGTTTCTGACCTCAAATATTTTGACGGAAGTCTTGCCAAAATAGATAGAGTCCCTCCTGAAGTTAGAAATATTTATGCAACCGCATTTGAAGTTGATCCTAAATGGATAGTTGAATGTGCTGCCAGGAGGCAAAAATGGATTGATCAAGCACAATCCTTGAATATTTATTTAACAGGTGTATCAGGAAAAAAATTAGATGAGATTTATAAACTTGCCTGGAATAGAGGTTTAAAAACTACTTACTATTTGAGGACTATTGGAGCGACTCACGCTGAAAAATCTACAACTAACTCTGGAGAACTAAATTCAGTTCAAACTATTGAAAAGTCTTCAGCATCCCTTTGTGCAATTAATGATCCAGATTGTGAGGCATGTCAGTGAGTTTGTTGGTTAATATTGCGTCACTCTTACAACACAAAAATGAATTTAATAAATTAATTTCACTTGTTTTAACAACACAACATCATCACTATTTATAATTAAAATTAGATTGGTTTAAAAAATGCTTAACTGGGAAAATACATCAACTCAAAAAATTAACTCTGACTTGTCGGATAATTCATATGATGATTCTATGATTTCCAATAATTCAGGTGACTTATCCTCACATCAAAATGTAGAGCTTCACTCTGAAGACAATCTTCGCCGAGTAAAAGTAGAAGATAAAAGAATTATCAATGGTGGAACTGATGTCAATCAACTTGTTCCTTTTAAATATAAATGGGCTTGGGAAAAATATTTGTCCGGGTGTGCTAATCATTGGATGCCGCAAGAAATTAATATGTCCAGAGACATTTCCCTTTGGAAGAGCAAAGATGGTCTTACTGAAGATGAGAGACGATTAGTAAAAAGAAATCTAGGTTTCTTCGTCACAGCGGATAGTCTAGCAGCGAACAACATAGTTCTTGGCACGTATCGTCACATAACTGCACCTGAATGTCGCCAATATCTTTTAAGACAAGCGTTTGAGGAAGCCATACATACTCATGCTTACCAATACATAACCGAATCCCTCGGGCTAGACGAAGCAGAGATATTTAATGCTTATCATGAAGTTACATCTATTAGGGATAAAGATGAGTTTCTCATTCCTTTTATTGATGTTTTAACTGATCCTGATTTCAAAACCGGGACAATGGATTCTGATCAAAAACTTTTGAAATCTCTGATAGTATTTTCATGCCTTATGGAGGGTTTGTTTTTTTATGTTGGTTTTGTTCAGATTCTAGCACTTGGTAGACAAAATAAAATGACCGGGGCTGCTGAACAATATCAGTACATTCTAAGAGACGAATCAATGCATTGTAACTTTGGAATAGATTTGGTTAACACAATAAAATTAGAAAATCCAAACTTATGGACCTCCTCTTTTAAAGATGAAATAAAAGAATTATTTTATAGCGCAGTTGAGTTAGAATATCGTTATGCAGAAGATACTATGCCTAGAGGAGTTTTGGGATTGAATGCAACCATGTTTAAGTCGTACCTTCGTTACATAGCTAATCGTCGTGCTCATCAAATTGGAATCGATCACTTATATCCAGCTGAAGAAAACCCATTTCCGTGGATGGCTGAAATGGTTGACTTGAAAAAAGAAAGAAATTTTTTTGAGACACGTGTTATTGAATATCAAACTGGAGGAGCTCTTTCTTGGGATTAATCTCAATTCATAAGAAAAGACTTTTTACGAATTCATTGGAACTGGGAAATATAATTAACGTTAATGAAAATACCAGTTAAAATGAATGGCGCGGATAATTCTGTCCGAGCTTTTAATCAATCATCCGGAACACTCGGTGGAGGAGAAAGATAGATGGCGGAGAAAAAAAAGGCTAAGAAAAAAGCTGGGAAAAAGAAACCAATTTCTAAAAAAGTAATAGCTGCTAAAAAATCAGCAGGTAAGAAAAAAGTCGTAGCTAAGAAAAAACCAGCTACTAAGAAGAAGCCTGCAGTTAAGAAAAAACCAGCAGCTAAGAAAAAACCAGCAGCTAAGAAGCGTCCGGCAGCTAAGAAAAAATCAGCAGCTAAG
>NHFB01000029.1 GCA_002170285.1 Betaproteobacteria bacterium TMED100 | reverse complement strand
CATTATCTTGGAATTCAGACTCTTTATGATAGATATTTTTTGGTAGATCGAAAAGATAAGTTAACTAGTGATGGAAGAAGACTAGAGTTGCCACAAATATTTTTCATGCGAGTAGCAATGGGTCTTGCAATAAAAGAAGTTGATAGGGAGTCTAAAGCAATTGAGTTTTATGATTTGTTGTCAGGTTTCGATTTCATGAGTTCAACTCCTACATTGTTTAATAGTGGAACTCAATTCTCACAGTTATCTTCTTGCTATCTCTCAACAGTTGACGATAACTTAAGTGGTATTTATGAAGCAATTAAAGAAAATGCACTATTAGCGAAATATGCTGGCGGTCTTGGAAATGATTGGACGCCTGTAAGAGCTCTTGGTAGTCATATAAAAGGAACAAATGGTCAAAGTCAAGGAGTGGTTCCTTTTTTAAAAGTAGTCAATGATACGGCTGTAGCTGTAAATCAGGGAGGTAAAAGAAAAGGAGCGGTTTGTACTTATCTTGAAACATGGCATTTGGATATTGAGGAATTTCTGGAACTCCGTAAAAACACAGGGGATGACCGTCGAAGAACTCATGATATGAATACCGCTAATTGGATACCAGATCTTTTCATGAAGAGAGTTAATGAAGACAAGCAATGGACTCTATTTTCACCTGACATAGTGCCTGACTTGCATGAAAAAGTTGGTCAAGATTTCGAAACTGCGTATGTCAATTATGAAAAACTCGCTGCTCAAGGAGGATTATCTCCTTACAAGGAGATTTCTGCTGTCTCTTTATGGAGAAAGATGTTGTCAATGTTATATGAGACAGGTCATCCTTGGATAACTTTTAAAGACCCATGTAATTTAAGAAGTCCACAACAACACGTTGGCGTAGTTCACAGTTCAAACTTATGTACTGAAATTACTCTCAATACAAGTGATTCAGAAATAGCAGTCTGTAATTTAGGTTCTATTAACCTTGTTAATCACCTAACTAACAACAATAAAGGTAAATTAGATCTTGATCAAAAGCGTTTAGATAAAACAATTAAAACTGCCATGAGGATGCTTGATAATGTGATAGATATAAATTATTACGCAGTCGGCAAAGCAAGAAACTCTAATTTGAGACACAGGCCTGTAGGACTTGGAATGATGGGTTTCCAAGATGCTTTGCACGCCATGAAAATACCCTATGGTTCATCAGACGCAGTTGATTTTGCTGATAGGTCAATGGAAACAATTTGTTACATGGCTTATTCAGCTTCCTCAGAATTGGCAAAAGAGAGAGGCAGTTATTCTTCATTTAAAGGGTCACTTTGGGAAAAGGGTATTTTGCCTCTTGATTCATTAGAACTTTTAGAAAAACATAGAGGAAAAAAAATTGAGGTTGATAGGACTAAAACTCTAGATTGGGATGCTTTAAGAGAGAGAATAAAAAAATATGGTATTCGCAACTCTAATTGTGTTGCAGTTGCGCCAACAGCAACAATCTCTAACATAGTAGGTGTTTCAGCATCTATAGAACCAACTTTTCAAAACTTATATGTCAAGTCTAATTTATCTGGAGAGTTCACAATTGTTAGTGAAACCATGGTTAGAGATTTAAAAAAATTGGGTTTGTGGGATGAAGTTATGGTTTCTGACCTCAAATATTTTGATGGAAGTCTTGCCAAAATAGATAGAGTCCCTCCTGAAGTTAGAAATATTTATGCAACAGCATTTGAGGTTGATCCTAAATGGATAGTTGAATGTGCTGCCAGGAGGCAAAAATGGATTGATCAAGCACAATCCTTGAATATTTATCTGACAGGTGTATCTGGAAAAAAATTAGATGAGATTTATAAACTTGCTTGGAATAGAGGTTTAAAAACTACTTACTATTTGAGGACTATTGGAGCGACTCACGCTGAAAAATCTACAACTAACTCTGGAGAACTAAATTCAGTTCAAACTATTGAAAAGTCTTCAGCATCCCTTTGTGCAATTAATGATTCAGATTGTGAGGCATGTCAGTGAGTTTGTTGGTTAATATTGCGTCACTCTTACAACACAAAAATGAATTTAATAAATTAATTTCACTTGTTTTAACAACACAACATCATCACTATTTATAATTAAAATTAGATTGGTTTAAAAAATGCTTAACTGGGAAAATACATCAACTCAAAAAATTAACTCTGACTTGTCGGATAATTCATATGATGATTCTATGATTTCCAATAATTCAGGTGACTTATCCTCACATCAAAATGTAGAGCTTCACTCTGAAGACAATCTTCGCCGAGTAAAAGTAGAAGATAAAAGAATTATCAATGGTGGAACTGATGTCAATCAACTTGTTCCTTTTAAATATAAATGGGCTTGGGAAAAATATTTGTCCGGGTGTGCTAATCATTGGATGCCGCAAGAAATTAATATGTCCAGAGACATTTCTCTTTGGAAGAGCAAAGATGGTCTTACTGAAGATGAGAGACGATTAGTAAAAAGAAATCTAGGTTTCTTCGTCACAGCGGATAGTCTAGCAGCGAACAACATAGTTCTTGGTACGTATCGTCACATAACTGCACCTGAATGTCGCCAATATCTTTTAAGACAAGCGTTTGAGGAAGCCATACATACTCATGCTTACCAATATATAACCGAATCCCTCGGACTAGACGAAGCAGAGATATTTAATGCTTATCATGAAGTTACATCTATTAGGGATAAAGATGAGTTTCTCATTCCTTTTATTGATGTTTTAACTGATCCTGATTTCAAAACCGGGACAATGGATTCTGATCAAAAACTTTTGAAATCTCTGATAGTATTTTCATGCCTTATGGAAGGTTTGTTTTTTTATGTTGGTTTTGTTCAGATTCTAGCACTTGGTAGACAAAATAAAATGACCGGGGCTGCTGAACAATATCAGTACATTCTAAGAGACGAATCAATGCATTGTAATTTTGGAATAGATTTGGTTAACACAATAAAATTAGAAAATCCAAACTTATGGACCTCCTCTTTTAAAGATGAAATAAAAGAATTATTTTATAGCGCAGTTGAGTTAGAATATCGTTATGCAGAAGATACTATGCCTAGAGGAGTTTTGGGATTGAATGCAACCATGTTTAAGTCGTACCTTCGTTACATAGCTAATCGTCGTGCTCATCAAATTGGAATCGATCACTTATATCCAGCTGAAGAAAACCCATTTCCGTGGATGGCTGAAATGGTTGACTTGAAAAAAGAAAGAAATTTTTTTGAGACACGTGTTATTGAATATCAAACTGGAGGAGCTCTTTCTTGGGATTAATCTCAATTCATAAGAAAAGACTTTTTACGAATTCATTGGAACTGGGAAATATAATTAACGTTAATGAAAATACCAGTTAAAATGAATGGCGCGGATAATTCTGTCCGAGCTTTTAATCAATCATCCGGAACACTCGGTGGAGGAGAAAGATAGATGGCGGAGAAAAAAAAGGCTAAGAAAAAAGCTGGGAAAAAGAAACCAATTTCTAAAAAAGTAATAGCTGCTAAAAAATCAGTAGTTAAGAAAAAAGTCGTAGCTAAGAAAAAACCAGCAGCTAAGAAAAAGCCAGCAGCTAAGAAAAAGCCAGCNGCTAAGAAAAANCCAGCAGCTAAGAANNNNCCAGCAGCTAAGAAAACTACAGCGTCATTCCAATCAACTGGTCTTTCAAGCACTTGGCCTTTTCCTACAGGTAGCAGGCCATAATTGATTAAAAAAAGCCCCGCTTCANGGCGGGGTTGAATTTTATATGGTAATTGATATCTTGTGGATAGTTGTCAGAATAGTTGGTAGTTTACTTGCAACAATTTGTGCTTTTAGAGCATATTTAAAATATATAAANCTTCACCCCGATAGTCCTTTANATCAAGTTGTTCAAAGCTGTTCCGATTGGATTTCNGAACCTTTAGCTAAATTATTCCCAGAATCAAAGAAATATGACTGGGGAAGTATTGCGGGTTCAGTTTTAATTTCGTTTTTTGTGGCCATAGTTTTTTACTTCTCAGAAAAACTTCAAAGTTTAGAAGCACAGGGAATAAGCGGCTTTCCTGAATTCATTCAGCCTTTCGGATTTGTTCTGTTGCTTGGTGTAATTTGGTTATTAGATTGGTGTCTGCATTTNGCCGTAATACTTGTGATTTTTCATGTNTTATTGAGTTGGATAAGTCCTGCAACAAAAATTGGAACTATGAGACCGATTATTGAAAAATTAGTATCCCCAATATTNTTTCCCATTCAAAAGATAGTTTTTAGAGGAAGTCCAAAATTTTCTCAATTGAATTTCGATCCTTCACCTATAGCTTTGTTTATAATTTTACAAATTTTATTTTTAATTAATGATAGGCTGATGTCAGAAATTATTTTGGCAATACTATAGTTTATTAATCAAAATAATTTAATATTTGAATCTGGATAATTTTCTCTGAGCAGTTTCGAGATGTCATTAAGATTTACGGAGTGATTTTGCCCTCCCTCAGTCTGAACTTTAATCGATCCAAGAATATTTCCTATACGAGCACTATCTTCTGGAGAAAAACCTCTTGCCAAACCGTATAAAATACCAGCTCTAAAAGCATCACCACATCCAGTTGGGTCAACTGTATTTGCTACTTCTATAGGTCTAATCAACGTACTTTGCTCCAGTGNAAAAACCATACAACCCTTCTTTCCAAGAGTTTGGAATACACAACCTAACTTATTACTAAGTAAATTGTGAGGTAATTTCTCTAAAGAGATCCCGATTTTTTTGGAAAGCATGTTACCTTCGTTTTCATTAACAGCAACCCANGTTGATTTAGAAATAAATTGAGCTAAATCGTCAANCTCGAACATTGGTAAAGCTTGACCAGGATCGAAAATAAAATTAATGTTACGGTCAAAAAAATCCTCAGCATTTTTCGTCATAGCATGATGACTGTTCGGTGAAACAATACCAATATTGGTTTTGATATTAGAAAGAGTAGAAATCTTTTCATTCATCATTGCACCGGGGTGAAAGCTAGTAATTTGATTACCATCCTCGTCAGTTGTTATGAATGCCTGTGCAGTATATTCAATCGGACATTTAATCAATTGGGATGTATCAATACCGAGAGTTTTAAACCGATCTATATATTCAAGAGAATCTTTTCCTACACTGCCTAAAACAATGCAAGTATCTCCAATAGCATTGAGGTTATATGCAATGTTTGCAGCACAGCCACCAAATTCTTTTCTCATTTTAGGAGCAAGAAAAGCAACATTTATAGAAGCTTTTTGGTCGGGCAAAATATGATCAGAAAATTTACCTTGAAAGCTTAGCAATGTATCGAAAGCTATTGAACCACTAATTTGAGCAGTATATTTACTATTGGTACTTATTTTAGTCTCCGGATTGATAATTTTTGAAGGAAGCCAAACACACCCAATTGTCTTCGGAGGATATTTCGTTCAATAATATTGTGTTTTGGGAAACTTGCAAATATTTTTCTTTGATAGCTTTAGCTTGTGATTTTAATATCCCTGAAAGAATAAGANTACCATTTTTTTTAAGTTTTTTTACGATTAATGATGAAAGTTCTAGCAAAGTCGAAGAAAGTATATTNGAAATAATAAAATCAAACTTACCTTCACTNGCTTCTATGCTAGAAAAAAAGGAGCAGGTATTTTGTTCAATATTATTAATCAATATATTTTCTTTCGCTATTTTTAAAACTAACATATCTTTATCAACAGCAGTAACAGAAGTAAATCCNAACTTGCAAGCGGCGATCGATAATATGCCAGACCCACAGCCAAGATCGAGTAGACGTTGATGTTTATTACTGCGTGAACATTTAATTAATGCTTCAAGACAAAACCTTGTGGTTGGATGATAGCCAGTGCCAAAAGCTTGTCCTGGATCAATAAAAATTTTAAGCATTTTGTGATTACTAATGTGATTTGGGGGTATGTGCCAGCTCGCACCAATCCAAATTTTGTTTAAGATGCAGATTGGTTTATGATTTGTTTGGGATGAAAGAACCCAGTCAATATCAGGGATTTGTGTAAAGCTTGTCTCAAAATTTACATCGTACTTTGATAAAACTTTCAACATAAACTTTTCCTGATTTAGGCTATCTGCTACAAGCAAATTAAAACAGAGTTTAGATTTATTACAACGAAGAATCTTAGAATAATCTGTATCTGGCTTAAGAAATTCATATGAAACGCTAATTGCACCAATGGAAAATAAAAAGTCAGTAAATTCATCAATCANAAACTCAAAATTATTTAAATCTTCAATATTTTTTGAAATACCCAACCGAATTTCTTTAACCATTCAANCCTCGCTTTTGTTAAGCTTGCTTTCCAAATAGTTGATATGTACACCTCCTCGATTAATTTCCGGATCTTCAAATAAAATTCTGTGTAACGGAATATTTGTTGAGATGCCTTCTACAACCATTTCAGACAGAGCGACTTTCATTTTAGAAAGTGCTTGTTTACGCGATTTTCCGAAAACAATTATTTTTCCAATCATAGAATCATAGTGAGGAGGAACAACATAATTAGAATATGCATGTGAATCTACTCTGACTCCGAGTCCTCCAGGAGTATGCCAAGTAATAATTTTTCCTGGTGACGGAATAAAGGTCCTGGAGTCTTCGGCATTCACTCTACATTCAATAGCATGACCATTGAACTGAATATCTTTTTGTTTATATTTGAGTGGTTGATTTGCAGCGATAAAAATTTGCTCTTGGACCAAATCAATACCCGTTATAGCCTCAGTAACTGGATGTTCAACTTGAATTCTCGTGTTCATCTCNATGAAAAAAAATTGATTNTNTTCATAGAGAAACTCGATCGTNCCTGCACCTCTATAACCAATTTTTTTGCAGGCATTGCTACANAGAGAACCAATTTTATTTCTTTGTTCCTCAGATATTCCCAGAGCTGGTGCTTCTTCAATTAGTTTTTGGTGTCGTCTTTGAATTGAACAGTCACGTTCTCCAAGGTGGATTACATTGCCAAAGTTATCTGCTAACACTTGTATTTCTATGTGACGCGGTTTTTCAAGAAACTTTTCTAAATAGACTTCTGCATTTCCAAAGGCTGAAAGAGCTTCATTTTGTGTGGTTTTTATGGAATCAAATAGATCTATTTCTTTTTTTACAATCCGCATTCCTCTCCCTCCTCCACCGCCGGAAGCTTTGATGATGAGTGGAAACGTAATAGATCTTGCAATTTCAAGAATTTTATCTGGATTTTTCGGAAGAGCTCCTACAAATCCAGGCACACAGGGTACACCAGCTTCCGACATTGTTTTTTTTGCCTGGATTTTATCACCCATGGTTTTTATTACTGAAGGAGGAGGACCTACAAAAGTAAAACCACTTTTAACTACTTGTTCTGCAAAATCGGCATTTTCTGATAAAAATCCGTAACCGGGGTGAATCGCCTCGGCACCAGTAACCTCAGCAGCGGCAATAATAGCAGGGACATTTAAATAACTTTCTCGTGAAATTGGAGGGCCAATACAAACAGACTCATCAGCTAATTTGACATATTTTGCGTCATTGTCTGCAGTGGAATGTACTGCAACAGTTTTTATTCCAAGTGTTCTACAAGCCCTTTGAACTCGAAGAGCTATTTCTCCTCTATTAGCGATCAATACTTTTGAAAATAGAGGCATTTTGATTAAATTTCAATCTTAAATAAAGGCTGTTCAAACTCGACAGGTTCACCATTTTCTACTAAAACCTCTAAAACTTTGCCTGAAATATTTGAAGGAACTTCATTCATGAGTTTCATAGCTTCTATGACACACAAGGTTTGACCTTCCTCTACTAGTTGTCCAACATCAATAAACGGGCTTGATTCTGGCGATGGAGCTCGATAGAAGGTACCGACCATAGGTGAAACGACAGTTTCTATATTTTCAGTTTCGAAGTGTTTGTTTTTTGATTCAGAATTATCTTGAGGACTATCTGACTGGGGCGGTTTTTCGTACCTGACAATTTTTTCATTTGATTTAATTTTTTCTTTTACGATCCTAACACTGTCTTCTCCCTCAGAAATCTCTAACTCAGAGATATCAGAGTCTGAAACTAAATCAATTAAGCTTTTAAGTTTTCTTAGATCCATTTATCAACTCAATTAAATAATTTAATCCGTAAAAATAACCATGGTATCCAAATCCACAAATTACTCCATTNGCNATATCAGAAAAATATGAAAAGTGTCTAAATTTTTCTCTTGAATAAATGTTACTTAAGTGAACTTCAACAAACAAAGGATTTTCTATAGAAGTAATGGCGTCTCTAATAGCTATACTTGTATGAGAAAATGCTCCTGGATTAAAGATAAAACCCGCAACATTTGAAGTGCTACTTCGATGAAATAAATCNACCAGATCACCCTCATGATTTGATTGAAAAAAATCAATTTCAATGGAGTGAGTTTCGGCAATTTTGGATAAATCACTGTTTATTTCAGTTAATGATTTTTCTCCATAAATTTGAACTTCTCGTGAACCAAGCTTATTTAAGTTAGGTCCGTTAACTACCCAGACCAAAGGGAAATTTTTCATCTAATTTCTTTTAAATGTTCTTTAAATTCATCAAATATCCATAAGTTTATCTCATTTTCTGATATTTTACCCATTTTTGTTTTTAAAAGGTTTTTATTTGGTCCGATCANTGCGGTAAAAGGNAAAGCATTCTTTTTACTACCTAAAAAGCTTAATAAATCTGANCCNTCTGGNCCAACTATAAGGATAGGTTGTTTTAAAGTTCTTTTATTTAAAAAACTTTGTATTTGTTTTTTATTATCTACAGCAAGAGCTATAACTTTTATTCCTTTAGTCTCATTATCGGAGTGAAAATTTGAAAGCATTGGCATTTCCTCTACACAAGGCGCACACCAAGTTGCCCAGAAATTAATAATAGTAAAATTATCTCCTTTCAGGCTATTCAATGTAACCATATCCCCTTCTACATTGGGAAAAGTCTGCAAAAATATTGCACTAACATCTTTGTCTACTCTTGGCTTGAAGGTGAGTATACCAATAAGCAAACCTATGCAGATTAACAATGTAGAGTAAATAATATATGTAGATTTTTTGTTAAGTTTCATAGTTGTAAATTAGTTTTTTAAAAGAACTACATGATTAATTTTCCAAGATCTTTGAGATTTATTCCTCGAAGTTTGGCTTTGGACTCTGAATGAACTAATGCGAAAATTATAGTCAACTCNTCCTTCCAAATAAAAGTTAANGCTTCAACGAAATCCTTACCATTGGGATGTCTTAAAAAGTCAGAATCGGAATTTATACCTTTGTTTAGTAGTTCAATTGCGATTTCTTTTGTGCTTTCAGTAAAACAACATATTCTTATATCACTATATTTGGTGACTGTTTCATTGGCTACTGAACCAACAAGTATGGGCCTAAAGATTTCCAAAAGTTTCATTAATACTTTAGCTTTTTTTCGTAATTCTGTTAACCTTTGAATGTACTCTTTCTTATANAAAAGCATTGAGTATTTTTTTATTGCGGCTTCTAGTTCTATGTTGTTTGGNATGTTTTTTTTGCTTGTTTTNAAACTGCTTTGGTTTAAGACTAATTCTTGTGCTTTTGATTTTGCATCATAATAACTCGAACCATCTTCAATAATTAGCCTGGCTGCAATAGAAGCAATTTCTTGTTTAACTTGGTTCATTTGTTTGTCTCATAAATAGTTAAAATTAAATTTATGCATATTCATATTATTGGTATTTGTGGGACTTTCATGGGAAGCCTTGCACTTTTAGCTCGTGATTTGGGGATGAAAGTTACTGGATGCGATTTAAATGTTTATCCGCCTATGAGTGATCAATTAAATAATGCTGACATCAAGCTAATTGAGGGGTTTAATAATGATCAATTAAAAATTAAACCAGATTTATGGGTAATTGGGAACATTGCTACAAGAACTTTCCCAATAATTGAATCGATTTTAGATAAAAAATTAACTTACATGTCTGGACCTGCATTCCTATCTAATTATATTTTAAAAAATTATGATGTTGTTGCAATTTCAGGCACTCACGGTAAAACCACAGTAAGTTCATTACTAGCCTGGATTCTTGAGTTTTCCGATTATAATCCAGGCTATTTAATAGGAGGGTTACCTTTAAACTTTAAAAAATCGGCAAGAAATGGAAAAAAAGGTGGAGTTTTCATTTTAGAAGCCGACGAATACGATTCTGCTTTTTTTGATAAACGTTCTAAGTTTCTTCATTACTCACCAAAAGTTGCAGTTATAAATAACCTTGAATTTGATCACGCTGATATCTTTGCGGATTTAAGAGCCGTGGAAGATCAGTTTCATCACTGGATAAAGACCATCCCATCAAAATCAAAAATTTTTATTAACAAAAATGAACCGGCATTGGTCAAATTATTAGAGAGAGGTATCTGGTCTGATTTTCAGTTTTTCAACGAAGAGGGAAGTTGGGGATATAAGGATTTAAAAAATTACAAGAATTCTGAAGAATTTTTAGAAAAGTTTGTAATTTGTGATGATAAGCAAAATGAAATAGAAGTTTCTAGTCCATTAATTGGTGATCATAACAAGAGTAATTTAGTAGCAGCGGCAACAACAGCCAATTTTATAGGAGTTCCCTTAGAGCAAACAGTGGAAGCAATTGAAAATTTTAAAGGAATTAAAAGAAGAATGGAGTTAAGGGGTGAGGTCGGTGGAGTTAAGGTTTTTGATGATTTTGCTCATCATCCAACAGCGATAAAAACAACCATATCAGGCATTAAAAGACAATTCATCAATAATAAACGCTCAATCAAATCAAAAAGAAATACAAAAGTTGTGGTTGTATTTGAACCAAGGTCAAATTCAATGAAAATTGGGGCTATGCGTGACAAACTGTCTGAGTCTTTCGAAGAAGCGGATCAATTATTTATTTTCAGTGGNGGTATTAACTGGGATATTAGGAGTGCGTTTTTTGGGCTAAATATCCAACCAAAGTTTCACAACAATTTGGATGTTTTAATAAATGATATTGTCNCTTATGCAACTTCTGGAGACATTATCCTGATCATGAGTAATGGTGGCTTTGGTGGTATTCATAAAAAAATACTTAACAAACTATCGGGTTAAGTAATATGTATGTTTTTTATTTGGAAAAAAACTCATGTGAATTTGGAGAGATAAATTCAGAATCGGGGAACACTATCCAAGTCACTTTACCTTCAGGTGATATAAAGAAAATAAAAAAAAGTAAAAATCTGTTTATTTTGATAAATAAAAATATAGAGAATTTTGTAAAAAANACAGAAAAAAAACTTAATAGTATTGATGTAAAATCTGTGTGGGAATTGGCACCGAAAAATGATTTTACTTTATGTGAATTAAGTNAAATTTTCTTTCCAAAAGATATATCGTTCGTTGATAAAGCCGCATTACTAATGTGTCTTACAAAAAATCCTATTTATTTTAGAAAAAAACAAAAGAGNTTTTTTAGTTGTGTTTCTCCAGAGATTATTGAATGTGCAAAAAAAAGTTTAAAACTAAAAGAAGAAAATTCAAGAACAGAAAATTTTTTAATTGATCAAGTGATGAATGGTGTTCTCCCTACAAGAATCAAGAACATGGGACGAGAACTAATTTTTGGAGAGAATAAACAATCAATAGANTACAGAGTNATAAAGAAAGTAGGATCCAAACTAGGCATACAACCTGTAAATGTTTTNTATAACATTGGCGTTTTAAAATCTGCATTTGAATACCACAAGCTAAATTTTTTTAATAGATTAAAACAACAAAACCACAGTACATACTCAGTGATTTTCAATAAAAATCAAGCTAATTTGTTGCAAGGTTTTAAATTTCCCATTTCCAAACTAAAAGCATATTCAATCGATGATGCATCAACAACTGAAATTGATGACGCCTTCTCATTACAAGAAATAAACAAAAGTTCTGTTAAATGGAAAGTTGGAATTCATATAGCTCTTCCTACAATGTTCTTGACACCGTTTGAATGCGTTGCATCTGGAATTAGCGATCAAGCTTTGAGCATCTATACGCCTAGCGAAAAAAAAACTATGCTTCCTCAAGATATTCTTGAAAAGGCATCCTTAGATGAAAATTCTTTGAAACCAGTAATTTCTCTTTATGTTGAATTTGACAAAGACGGATTAATCTTGTCTGATGAAACAGTTTTAGAAAAGATTTTTATTAAACAAAATATTAGGTTGGGTGGCTGGGAGGAACGATATGAAGAGGACCCAATAACAACTCAATTACCTTGGGATGGCCTTAAAGATTTAAGTTTTTTAGCAACAACTTTGTCCAAGAAAAGAAACACAAAAAATAATAAAAAAAGATTAAAGCCTGAATTTAGAATAAAAGTTTCAGGGCGAGATATGAAGAATTTAAAAAATTTAAATATGCAAGGTGAACCTTTTGTTGAGTTAAGAAAAAGAGGTTCAATAGCTGATACTATTGTGACAGAATTTATGATTCTTACTAATTTCATATGGGGGAAAAAACTTAAAAATTTTCAAGAACCTGCCATTTTTAGAGTAAACTCATCTGGATTTACTAAAATGCAAACTAAAGCCTCTTCACATGATGATCTTGGGGTTGAGGTCTATGCTTGGGCGACTTCACCTCTGCGCAGGTATGTTGATTTTCTAAATCAGTGGCAATTATTATGTTCTATCTTTCCAAAAAAGAAAGTAGCGATCATAGATAGAGAAAAAATTAAGTCTGCAATAAATAATTTCGAAAAAAAACAAATTATATATAACGAATTTCAGAAACTTATGGAGAAGTATTGGTCCTATAGATGGTTAATATCAAAAAAAAATCCATCATCTGAATTTTGGGAAAAAACTGAAAAAGATAGAATCATCATTGATGCTACTTGCTTAGGGAATGGACAATTTTGTCTTGTTGACATTCCTTTGACCGTAAAGTTTTATGAACTAGCAGATTTGTCGATTGGAAAAAAAATTAAAGTTGAAGTAGAACGTATTGACTGCCTTGATATGAAAATAAAATTATGTCGTGCATAATAATCACTAACTAATAAATATTTGCAATTAAGAATGAAAAAAAAATTTGCAGTCCTTGGGGATCCAGTTGAACACTCCTGGTCACCGTTGATTCATAACTCTTTTGCAAAACAATTTAATTTGTCTTTAGAGTATAAAAAAATTAAAGTTACTAGTGGGTCTTTAAATAGTGCACTGAACGACCTTGTTGCTAACAATTATCTGGGGTTTAATATCACTGTCCCACTAAAACAAGAGGCATTTCGGCTTGCCATGGAAAAAAAGTGGGATATCTCTTCAAGAGCATTGAAAGCAGGAGCAATAAACACTCTGTCTCTGAGAAAAAATTTTTTTTTTGCTGATAACACTGATGGGTTTGGTCTTTTAAGAGATTTGCATCGTCAAGGATTTTCGGAAAAAAATGCAAGCATCTTAATAATAGGAGCAGGAGGAGCAGTTAGGGGTATTTTGCCGATGTTTTTAGAAAATAATCCAAATAAAGTTATAGTTGTGAATCGATCTGAGTACAATTTACAATTGNTGTCAAAAATTTTTGAGAACGATTTTTTTGAATATCTTAATATTAACGATTTTAATAAAAAATTTAGCAAGTATGATAAGGGTCAAGTTGGGTTTGAAAAGTTTGATCTGATCATTAATGCCACATCAGCAAGTATTAGTGATCATAGATTGGAAATTCCAAGAAAGGTATTTCTTAAATGTCCACTTGTTGTAGATCTATTTTATAGTTTAAATTCAACACCCTTTTTGAACTTAGCTCTATCCTCAGGAGCAAAAAAGGCTATTGACGGTTTAGGAATGTTAGTTGAACAAGCTGCTGAAAGTTTTTACATCTGGACAAATAATAGGCCAAGAACAAAAGAAGTAATGAATAAAATACGTAGTGATGTTGAATATAAATGAATAAAGAGGATCATACCTCTTCTAAATTAGATCAAAAAGAATCAGGCTTGAGAGATCCAGAAGTTGCTAAAAGATCTTTAGTTGAACTTCAGGATTTGCTTTCAAGGTTTAGATTAGAATCTCAATTGACTAATAGTGCAAACTTAAGGGTTGATCAAGAAAGAAAACCTGTTTTGCAAGAATTGGTTATTAACCAACAGTTACAAGCTTTAACACATAAACTTGACCATTTACACGTTGCGGATATCGCATATATTCTTGAGGCTCTTCCTCTTTTTGAAAGGGAGTTAGTATGGAAACAGGTTAGTTTACCTAATCAGTCCCAAGTTTTGGTTGAAATCAATGACCCTGTAAGATTGTCACTAATCTCTTGGATGAATAAAGATGAACTGACTTTTATTGCTCAGTCTCTGGACCCCGATGATTTGGCTACTATCGCTGATCATATTCCAAAAGGAATTATTGAAAAAGTTAGGGACGAATTATCTTTATCAGAAAAAGAACAATTTAGAGCTGTAATGTCTTACCCAGCCAACTCGGTTGGAGCTCATATGGATTTTGAAGTGATTAAAATTCGAGAGGAAGTCAATTTAGAGGTGGTTCACAGATATTTGAGAAGGTTTGAAAAATTACCACCTCATACAAATAAGCTTTTTGTTGTAAATAGGAAAGAAGTTCTAACTGGCAGTTTATCTTTAGAAAACTTACTTACTAAAGACCCACATACATCAGTAAAAGATTCAATGCAGACCGACATTTTGGTTCTCAATGTTTTAGATGATGCTGAAGAAGTCGCTAAGGCATTTGAAAGATATGATCTGGTATCGGCCCCAGTAGTTAATAAATCATTAAGACTTGTTGGACGATTAACTGTAGCTGAAATAGTTGACGTTATAAGAGATGAAAATAACCAGGATGCCTTTGCGAGTGCTGGATTTCAAGACGAGGAAGATGTATTTGCATCTGTTTTTACCGCCATTAAAAATCGTTGGATGTGGCTAGCAATAAATCTTATGACAGCTTTTTTTGCTTCAAGAGTGATTGGTATATTTGAGGGCACTATAGAAAAAGTTGTAGCATTGGCGGCCTTAATGCCAATAATTGCTGGGGTTGCTGGTAATTCGGGCAATCAAACTTTAGTATTAATGATAAGGTCACTGGCTTTGGGTCATATTTCAAGTTCATCTATTACAAAATTGATAACCAAAGAATTAACAGTAGCGCTTTTAAATGGGATCTTTTGGGGCTCTGTTGCTGGTTTATTTGCATGGTGGTTATATTTGGACCAACCTATTGCAAAGTTGTTAGGGCTAACAATGATGCTTGCAATTGTTTTAAATTTGATTGTAGCAGCAACCATCGGTGTATTAATTCCAGTAATACTAGATAGAATGAAAAAAGACCCAGCTGTTGGATCATCTGTTTTATTAACTTTCGGAACAGACTCAATGGGATTTCTTATTTTTTTAGGCTTAGCGACTGTAATTTTTTGATTACTTTTTATTTATCTGATCTTTTCCATTCACCACTTTTACCGCCAGTTTTTTTATCTAAACTAACTTTAGTGATTACCATACCGCGGTCTATAGATTTGACCATATCATAAATAGTTAATAAACCTATTTGAACTGCTATTAATGCCTCCATTTCGACACCTGTTTTGCCAGTGGATTCCACTTGAACTTTACAGACAATTGAAGATGACTCATCCTTAAGAAAAAAATCAACTTCTATGTTAGTTATGAAGATTAAATGACAGAGTGGAATCATATCACTGGTTTTTTTAGCAGCTTGTATAGCTGCAATTCTTGCAACACCCAAAACATCGCCTTTTTTACTAAAACCTTTTTGGATTTGTTTAAGAGTATTTTCCTGCATTAGGATTTCACCACTGGCACATGCAACTCTGTTAGAATCCTTTTTAATGGCAATATCAACCATGTGAATATCACCTTTTTTATTGAAATGAGTTAAATTTGACATTTAATTATCATAAATCGAAAATTAGATTTGTTATTACTAATTAAGAATTTTTTTGGAATAAAGTGATTAAATTTTTTTTAACTTTTTCTATTAGAATTCTTTTTATTCTATGTGTTTTTAGCNATAACAGTGTTACGGCTGAGTTACCAGATTTAGGTTCATCAGCCTCCGGCGACTTATCGATTTATGATGAAAGAATACTCGGGTCACAGATATATCAGCAAATTATTCAATCCGATGTCTTATTGGATGATGCTGAGGCGACTGATTATTTGAAACAAAAACTAAAACAAATAATAAAATCTGGAACAAAACAAAAACTTATAACTGGTAGCACACTTTCTTTAATAAACCAGTTTGATGTTTTTTTAATTAAAGATTCAATGATCAATGCTTTTGCACTTCCCGGAGCAAAGATTGGAGTTAATGTTGGGTTATTTTTGGGTGTAGATTCTGAAGGGCAGTTAATGTCTGTTTTGTCTCATGAATTAGCTCATATTACCCAAAGACATATTTCAAGAATGTATGGTAACAGAAAAGATTCATCTGCTTTGATGATGGTTGCAGCAATACTATCGGCAATGGCGATTTCTTCATCTAACTCTGATGCAGCTTTAGGCTTAATGACGTTTGGTCAAGGTGCGGCAATACAAAACAAACTAATTTTTTCCAGGGAAGCTGAACATGAGGCAGATATAGTTGGTTTAAAGTTTTTGATTTCCGGTGGTTTTGAACCATTAGAAATGATAAAAATGCTAGAAACATTAAATAGAGCAAATTTTCTCGCTGGTCAGACACCCTCTTGGTTCTCATCACACCCGATGAACTTTGAAAGAATAGCAGAAATTAAATCCAGAATCTCTTTTGAAAATAAGAGGGTAAAAAAACCAATTCAAGATCAAGGAGAAGTATATAGATGGATAAGATCACGATTGAAAGAAGTAAATAATTATAGTTCTGTTGATAATTTGAAAACGAAACAAATACCTAATGAACGTTTGCTCGAAACTAATAGTTCAGAGGAATTATATGGTCTTTTTTGGAGGTCTTTATTTGATAAAAAATATAAAACTTCAAGTATGATTCTCACAACACTTGAGAGGAAAATTCAATCATCAGCTAACAAATACGATCTAAAACCAATGTTTTTTTTGGCAAAAGCTACGTTGGAAAATCGTTTAACTAACTATTCAAATAGTATAAAAGTCATAAAAAAAACTTTATCTGTTAATAGCAAACATCCAAGTAAAAGAGCATTATTGAGACTACTACTAAAAAATTATATTGGAAAAAAACAATTTTTTTTAGCAGATGATGTAGCAGAGGTTATTCTCAGACAATGGCCAAAAGATTTTTGGGTTTGGTCACGAAGAGCAGAAATTGCTGAAAATTTGGGTTTAAGGACAAGAGCACATATCTATTCTGCTGAAAGTTATATTGCTATGCACAAATGGTATTTAGCTATTGAACAATTAAAAATAGCCAAAACAGATAAAGAGTTGGACTTTATAACACTTTCAAAAGTTGATTCAAGATTAAAAGAGATCGAAAAGACTTTTCGAAGGAGTGTGAATTTTTCTAATCGGTAGTATAAAGAGTCCCACAATATGGACAAGTTACTTCTTTGGAATTACCGAACTGTAAATAAACTCTGGGATGACTATTCCACTTACTAGTACTCTCATTAGGACAAGATATAGTTTTAGGATGTGAGTTATCTTTATTTTGTGGCGGCTGTTCAGGAGTATAGTTAGAATTATGCATTTTATTAGTTAGATCTCAGATAACCAATGTGAAAATTTTGAAGTTTTGCCAGCAACAACCTCAAAAAAAAGATTTTGTAAACTTGCTGTTANATTTCCTTTTTTTCCGTCTCCAATTATTCTGTCATCAAGTTCTTTAATGGGAGTTATTTCTGCTGCAGTTCCGGTAAAAAACGCCTCATCAGCACAGTACACTTCGTCTCTAGTCAGTCTTTTCTCTTTGAGTTCAATACCTAACTCATTTGCAAGCTGGATAACTGTGTCNCTGGTAATTCCATCTAGACATGTTGTAAGGTCGGTTGTGTAAAGCACATTTCCTTTTACAATGAACAAGTTCTCACCGGCTCCCTCGGATACATAGCCATCAGTATCGAGCATTAAAGCCTCATCATAACCATTTTTTGAAACTTCCTGATGAGCTAAAATAGAGTTGATATAGTAACCACAGGCTTTTGCTCTGACCATAGAGGAATTAACATGATGTCGGCTAAATGAAGAAGTTTTGACTCTGATTCCATTTGAAAGACCATCATCCCCAAGGTACGTGCCCCAAGGCCAAGCTGCGATGGACACATGAACAGAACATCCGTTTGGGCTTAATCCCATTTTTTCTGAACCTAAGAAAACTATTGGGCGTAAGTAGCAAGTTTTTAGCTGATTCTTCTTGACAGTTTCTAGTTGTGCAAACTCAAGTTCTTTACGATTAAAAGGGATGTCTATTTCAAAAATTTTAGCTGAATTAATTAGCCTATTTGTATGCTCAGTTAATCTAAAAATTGCGCTTCCATTTGTGGTTTCATAACATCTGACNCCTTCAAACACACCCATTCCATAGTGNAGAGTGTGAGTTAGTATGTGAATATTTGCTTCTCTCCAGGGTCTAAATTTCCCATCCATCCAAATGAAACCGTCCCTGTCTGACATTGATGNTGCTGACATTTTTTTCTCCTAATTAATATATCTTATCCGAGCGGAGTAAAAATTACCTAATTACCCNAGTGNAGTTCTGATAATTTTCTTATGATTTTCGGTGCATCTTTAAAAACTCTATCCCAGAGCTCATTAACGCACCTTCTATCATTGACAAAATTTTCCTTGTCAACCCTGACGGATTCAATACCTTTCAATCTATATTTGTGNTGTAAAGTTCTGTATTTTGCATAAATTTTGGNAATTTTTTTGGTAAGTTGTACAGGTAAAACTTTTGTTTNTGCAAAACTATGTAGCAAATTAATGTTACCAACGTTCTTAGTAAACGAAGAATGAGTTGATGAATATCTTAAAACAATTGTTTGAACAATGAANTCAATATCAACCATCCCACCCTTGTCGTATTTGATGTCAAAAAATCTGGAATTATTTACATGAGATTTTGTAATTTTTTCGCGCATAGAAATTATTTCCTCTAGCAAATTAGCTGGTTTTCTTTTTATTTTNAGAATATTTCGCCTAATTTTTTCAAACTCATTCCCGATCATTTTATTTCCTCCACAAAACCTTGATCTAGATACAGCTTGATGTTCCCACAACCAAGCTTTATTCATTTGATATTCAGAAAATGCATTTAATGAGGTAACAAGCAAACCTGAACTCCCATTGGGTCTCAGTCTGAGGTCTATATTGAAAAGGTTGCCAGAGGACGTCGAGATTGATAACCATGAAATAAATCTTTTTATCACTTTAAAGTAGAGTGACTGTTCGTTCTCATTTAAGTGATTTGTCAAAAAAATTAAATCTAAATCCGATGCAAAACCAAGTTCCTTGCCTCCAAGTTTACCAAAAGCGATAATTGCTATTTCTGGACTAATCCTAGTATGGGTCTTTATTATTTTTAATATACAGGACAAAGTAGTGTCAATAATCAGATCAGCTAAATTAGAAAGTTGNTCAGACAATTCTTGAATATTCCATTTTTTTTCGTAATCTTGTATGAGAAGTCTAAAAAGGTTTGCATGATGAAATTCTCGCAAAATATTGATTTGATTTTCGCTGTCAAACTTGTTGTCTTCATTAGACAAATCAAGCTGAATGTGCAAATCTGTTTTAACCTTCTCAAAATTGATAGGATTAGTCACAAAAGTTTTTTTAAAAAGNTCATCTAAAACTGATGGATGTTTTCTAATGTAGTCAGTTATCCAAATCGAACCCGAAGTTATACGAAATATTTTTTCTATAATTGAAGGGTATTCGTCAAGCATTTTTGAGTATGAAGGTTTACTTCGGAGAGATACAATCAATTCATCGAAGGAATTAGAGGAGAAATTTTTTTCTTTATGCTTCTTATGACGCCCAACTTGTTTGGTTTTTTTGATATTTAAA
Source organism: Betaproteobacteria bacterium TMED100 (assembly GCA_002170285.1). GTDB lineage: Bacteria > Pseudomonadota > Gammaproteobacteria > Burkholderiales > Burkholderiaceae_A > UBA7377. The sequence goes on along the minus strand of NHFB01000029.1, from coordinate 12,186 downwards.
GATTTATTAANAATTGAAATAATTTTTTTCTTATGCTTATCTATAATTTGCTTAAGTTCAGAAATGTCCTTTAATTTCATGCTTTCGCAAATACTTTTAAGTTCATCGGTTTTAATAGTGTGCGACTGAATATTAGTGTCATATTGGATTCGATGTTCTACAGATCGCCAAAATTTATAAGCCTCTTGAACTGCAAGTTCATCTTTTGTGGAAATAAAGTCAAGTCTTGATAATTCTTTAAGAGATTTTATTGTTGATTGAAATCGTAAAGATTTGTGATTTCCACCCCTAATTAGTTGTTGAACTTGAACTAAAAACTCTATATCTCTGATACCACCATTTTCAAGTTTGACATTAAAAAAATAGGAACTTGTCTTTTTTTCATTTGAGGAATTGTGGTTCATTTTGATTTTTTCATTAAGGCTTCGCAAAGAACCAACTGATTCAAAATCAAGATATGGCTTATAAATAAATTGATTTTTTAAATTATTTACTTTCTCAATAATTCTTGTAAATTCTGATTTTTCTTTTGGAAAAGAAGAATTAATAACCCTGGACTTAATCCAAGCAAACCTTTCCCAATCCAAAGCATCAGAAAAAAAATATTTTTTTAATGCATCAATACTTATGCTGTCAGGACCAAAGTTTCCATGAGGTCGAAGACGAAGATCTACCTTAAAAACATAACCTTCTTGAGTATCGAGACTCAACACGCTGGACATTTTTTTTATAACTTTTGAAAAAAATAAAGAATTTTCTATTGTTTTTTGTTCAGAATTTGTTGGAATCGTATGCCCATTTTCAGTATGAATGAATATTAGATCTACATCAGATGANGGGTTAAGTTCATACCCTCCAAGTTTTCCCATAGCAATAACTAATAAATTAGAAANACTGCTATTAAAACCGGTTGGAGTACCATACTTTTTTGATTCCATAAAAATTGAGTGATTGTATGCAGCTTGAATACATAATTCAGCCAGATAACTAATACTTGAAAGATTTTCCTCTAAACTAGAGAGATTTAAATAATCACGTGTCATTATTGATAGCATGCAGGAATTTCTGTACTGTCTAAGATCAGAGTATAAATTTGAGTTTGCAGGATCTTTTATTGATTTCCATACTTTTTCTCTGTGCTGGACTANGCTTTTCCTAGTAATCGATTTTTTCGGGTCTAGTAGNAAATTTTTTGTAGAATAATTTTCATATATTCTTTTTGCCCAATTAGAAAAATTTAGTGTGTATGAATAAAGATTTTCCATATAATAATTTTATCTCTGATTGATGAACAGAGGGTTCTTTGATTTTTAAAAACTATGAATGATTCTTCAAACAACAAAGATTCTCGTCTAAATACTAAGCAAAATCGACTTATATTTGGAATTATTGTAAGAATTTTGCTAAACGGGATTCTTTTTTCCGTGCTTTTGTTTGCTTTAGGACTTGGATTGATGAGGCTCTGGATTGGTCCTTACCTTGAGGATACATTAATTAATAAAACCAAACTAAATAATTGGCTACCTTCAGTCATGGTTGAGAAAAATATCGAAGTAGAAATAGACTATGCCAAAATTGACTGGAGCCAGTGGTTGTACCCAAATCTTGTTTTAAAACGCATAAAAGTTTCCAAGGACTCTAAGTTCAAAATTATGAAAATTAATGAGTTGGAATCAAGAGTTGGTTTGACAAACTTAATAAGTTTTTTCCAAAAAAAAACAATTGAAAGTAATGTAAACATTAAAGAAACAGTTCTTTTTCTAAACAAATACCAATCAATAAACGAAACAAAACTATTGCTAGCAGGATTACCTCTGTTGTTTACTAGAAATGAAAATGAAAAGAATAATTTTTATTATTCTCCTAGTGAATTAAATATTAAAAAAATAATACTAGCCTNCGAAAATTCAAGCATTGAAGACAACTCAATTACTGGAGATGAAAATGAATCCGTCAGTTTAGGCAGTGTTAAAATTCAAAATGAACCNAATCAGCTTAGAGTTTTTTTTGAAAGGTTTACTACAAAATCTTTGCTATCAATCGCTTCTATAATGGGAAAATTACCAAAAGATTATTTAAGGTTCGAAGGTTTAATAAATTCATTAACTTTTAAATTTCCTAGAAATTATGAAGAAAGGTTGCAAAATAAAAAAGAGCTTTCTGAGTTACTAACAGTTGAGGCAAAATTTGAAAACTTGGGAATAACCAAAACAGAGACCAACAAGGGATTTTCTGGCTTGGGTGGAAGTTTTTTGTTTGATGCATCTGGTATTGATTTCACTTTTTTCTCTAATAATGTAAATTTGTCACTACCTCATATTTTTTCTGAGTCAAATGTTAATTTTTCAAAAATTAATGGAAGAGTAGGTTTAAAATCTGACAGCTTTAAACAAATCTTAAGTGGTAAGTATGAAAATCTGTCGGTTGAAATTTACGAATTGGATTTGTCAAACGCCGATTTGAGTGTTAACTCCAATGGTTTTTGGAATATTGAATCAAATGGAGTTGAAAAAGCGGATATAAATGGCAAAATCGTGGTTTTTAAACCAGAGGCCATTTCGGATTATTTGCCCAAAAGAATGAGCCAAAAGACAAGAAATTGGTTCGATAGAGGAATCAAATCTGCCGATTCAGTAATTGGTTCTTTTTCTTATGATGGCCCTGCAACAAACTTATCTGTTACATCCAACCGAAAAAAAATAAAATTTGTCTCTAATTTAAAAATTGAAAACTTGGATTTGTTGTTTTCATCTAAATGGCCATTGATTAACGGAATTAATGCTGAAATTGAATTCAAAAACCAACATTTTAAAATTTTGAATGCAAATGGATTTCTTGATCAATCTAAATTAATTTCAGTAAATGGGGGAATAACAGATATTTTTTCAAAAAACCCAGAATTGTCTTTGACTGGAAAAATATCAGGACCTTTGCAAAATTTTATTTACATAGCAAATAATTCACCAATTAAAAATTGGTTGTGGGGGGCAACTAAAACCGCAACCGGAAATGGTCAGACTGATCTAAATTTATCTCTAAATTTAAATTTAAAAAAAATTAAAACATCAAAAGTAATTGGTAGTTTAATTTTTAAAAATACAGATATATTTTTTAATGAAAATTTTTTACCGATGAAAAATATTACGGGAGAAGTGAATTTTTCTGAAAAATCTCTTCTCAATGTTNATTGTAATGGTGAAATTTTAGGTGGAGAAGTCAAACTTTTCAGTTCTCATTTGTCAAATTTTAAAAAAGGAATATATTTAAATGCGAGTGGAATTATAGAGGGAACAGGTTTGCAGGGTTGGGTTAATGAAAACTTTGGAATACCAATACAATCCAAAATCATCGGCAGTTCCGAGTACGATGCAAAGATAAAATTATTTAAGGGGTCAATGGATATAGAGATGGATTCAGATTTGAGGGGATTATTGTTAGATCTACCAGATCCACTGTATAAGGCTAAAAAAAAATCTCGTAAAGTTAATGCAAAGTTTTCCTATCAAATTCCCAGTGTGGGAGAAGATTGGAAACGTATCTGGGATGTAAGACTCGGTAACAATCTTATTTTTTTAGTTAATCGCGTACAAAATACATATAAAAAGAGCCATGAAGATTTATCTATACAAAAAAAATTTGCAGTCTTGATAGATGAAAAAGAATCATTAGATCTTNCTGAAAAATTTTCNAAAGAATTTTCAAATGTACCTTTCAATAAAATTATCATTAATTATTCTNAGTTAGATGCAAAAAGTTGGANTGACTTCCTTGGTGAAATTAAAAACTATTCGCAATCCAGTTTGCTTAATATTTTGGATAAAAACCCCTTAAAATTTGAACTTAATACAGGCGAATTAAATTTTGATAAATATAATTTTACGAATTTTTACGTTCAAACAATTGCTACAGCAAATAGTTTTTCTGGAATATTCAAATCGTCCGAAAGTACTGGCGTTTTTAATTGGATTGAAAAATTAAACAAGTTAAAAGTTCACCTTTCTCACTTTCATAGTAATAAGCATAAATATAATGATTTTTACTTAGGAGAAGAGCTTGGTAAATATGTAACTTTTAAGGATGAAGAAAACTGGCCATCAATAAATTTGTTTATTGATGATTTTAAAAGTTTTGATTTTCAAGGAAAACTAGCACTTGAAGCTAACTACCTAGCCAATCAGAAACTGTGGGAAATTGAAAGAATTGAAATTTTCACTGAAATGACAAGATTCGTAGCCAGCGGGTTTTGGAATAAACTAAATATTAAAAACAATATAGAAAACACGATCAACGATCAACTGTCAATTGATACGAATACTGAACTTGACTTTAGAGTAGAAACAAAAAATGGGGCAAATTTACTTGAGGATTTTGGTTATTCTGGTTTGCTTGCAGGGTCAGGAGGCATAATTTCTGGTCAACTAAAGTGGTTAGGCTCACCCTTAGACGCAAGAATAAAGGGTATTAATGGAGATTTGTCGCTGGATATTCAAAAAGGTAAATTTTTAAAGGTAGAGCCAGGATTAGCGAGGTTGATTGGTGTTTTGAATTTACAATCGTTACCAAGAAGAATCAAGTTAGATTTTCAAGATATTTTTAGCGAAGGATTTTCATTTGATAAACTGCGCGGAAATGTAATTCTTAATAATGGAACAGCTAACACTGAAAACCTAAGAGTTATTGGTACTCAAGCTTCTGTGTTTCTCGAGGGCGAAGTGGGTTTGCTAGATCAAACTCAGGATATGAGAATTCTTGTTTTGCCGGAGCTAAATGCTGGCCTCGCTTCACTAGGTTATGTTCTTATTAACCCTGCAATTGGTTTAGGCAGTTTCTTGGCCCAATATATTTTGAGAGATCCTCTAAGAAAGATACTAGCGTATGAATACAAGCTTAAAGGTTCATGGGATGAACCCGTTGTAGAGGCAATACCTCAACAACAATCAAAAAAAAATGATCCATCAGTATTTCAAAAATCGTTAGGAGAGGACCAGTAAATGACTAAAGTTGCTGCTATCCAAATGGTTTCTGGATTGAATATAAAAAATAATTTAGATGAGATGAACAGATTGGTTTGCAAAGCTACTCAAAAAGGAGCTAANTTAGTTCTTTTGCCAGAGTTTTTTGCTCTACTAAGTGATCAGCATGAGGATAAGGTATCTCATGCAGAGACCCCATTAGACCTTTACAAGGATTGTTCTCTTATCACTCAACNNTCCCCAATTCAGAGAGCCTTATCNAGGGCAGCAAAAGACAATAATGTTTGGGTCGTTGGTGGAACCATTCCCTTGAAAACAAAAAGAAAAAATAAAATTTTTAACTCCATGTTAGCTTTTAATGAAAAAGGGATATTGGTGGGTAGATACGATAAAGTGCATTTATTTAAATATAAAAACAAAAAAGAAAATTACGATGAAACTAAATTTATATCGGCTGGGAAAAAAAAATGCTTAATAAAAACTCCAGTTGGAAACACTTTTTTTTCAGTATGTTACGACATAAGATTTCCAGAATTTTATAGAAATAAAGAACATTCTTCCTCTCTATTAGATTTGATACTTGTATCTGCTGCTTTTACATATGAAACAGGAAAGGCTCATTGGGAATTACTTTTACGCACAAGAGCTATTGAAAATCAGTGTTATGTTTTAGCCAGTGCACAAGGCGGAAAACATGAATGTGGAAGAGAAACTTGGGGGCATAGTATGTTGATTGACCCTTGGGGGGATATAATAAAAGAATCAAAGTTTGGAACAAGTATAGTTATTGGCGATGTAAGCCATCAAAAAATAAGTGATGTAAGAAATCAATTACCAGCAATTTTTCATCAACAATATGATTTATAAAGAAAATTTATGAACGCACCTGACCTTAAAATACCTGCATTAGAAAATGCAAAATCCTTATTACTTTCCCCTTATGGGATTTACGAGTCTCATCTTGAAAAAGCCATAAGCACTATTCATAAAAGAGATGTTGATTTCTCTGATTTATACTTTCAATATAGCCGCTCGGAATCCTGGTCTTTAGATGAGCAGATTGTTAAATCAGGGAGTTTCTCTATTGACCAAGGAGTAGGAATCAGAGCTGTGAGTGGGGACAAATCAGCTTTTGCTTACAGCGANACAATAAATCCTCAAATTTTGATCGAAGCTTCAAATACAGCTAGATCAATATCTTCACATGAAAATTCTTCTAAAAAAATAAAAATTATTTCACAAAAATTAAACTCCAATNGAAATAAACAAATTGATAAAACACATAAGCTTTATTCTGAAATTGACCCAATGCTTTCGTTGAATTCTAAAGAGAAAATTAAATTATTGATGCAAGTTGAAAATATTGCACGAAAAAAAGATCCACGAGTTTCTCAAGTTATGGCTTCACTGGTTGGCGGGTATGATGTTGTGTTAATTTTCAGAAGCGACGGCTTGATGGTTGCTGACTTACGACCTTTGGTTAGACTTTCAGTAACAGTTGTTGCTGAATCTGGTGGAAGAAGAGAGGTAGGATCTAGCGGAGGCGGTGGAAGGTATAGCATTAACAATTTTGATTCTGAAAAGATAGATAACTTTGCATCTGAAGCTGTGCGACAAGCGTTAGTAAATTTGAAATCTAAACCTGCTCCTGCTGGAGAAATGCCTGTAGTTTTGGGACCAGGGTGGCCAGGAATACTCCTTCATGAAGCAGTTGGCCATGGATTGGAGGGTGACTTTAATCGTAAGTTGTCNTCAGTCTTTTCCGGCAGGGTTGGCGAAAGAGTAGCGGCCAAAGGTGTTACNGTAGTTGATGATGGTTCTATACCCCAGAGAAGAGGNTCGTTAAATATTGATGATGANGGAAATAGTACTCAAAATAATGTTTTAATTGAAAATGGAATTCTCAAAGGTTATCTTCAAGACTCATTAAACTCAAGATTGATGAAAGTTAAGGAAACTGGAAATGGGCGCAGAGAATCCTACGCACATCTTCCAATGCCCAGAATGACTAACACTTTNATGCTTCCCGGGAGTGAAGANCCTGANTCGATCATTTCTTCTTTAGATAAAGGCCTTTANGCAGTAAATTTTGGTGGCGGACAAGTCGATATNACGAATGGAAAATTTGTTTTTTCCGCATCAGAAGCTTATTGGGTAGAGGGCGGAAAAATTAAATATCCAGTAAAAGGTGCAACTTTGATTGGAAATGGGCCTGATGCTTTAACCAAGGTTAAGCTAGTTGGTAATGATCTTAAATTGGATGGAGGAGTTGGAACTTGTGGAAAAGATGGTCAAAAGGTACCAGTTGGTGTTGGACAACCAACGTTATTAATTGAAGGTTTAACGGTTGGAGGCACAGCAGAGTAGAANATGACTAGAGTCAAAACAGATGATGTAAGAATTAATGGGGTTAGGGAGGTTTATTCTCCAAAAAAATTGATAGAAGAANTACCAATTAGTAGNAAATCTTCTGAANTCGTATTTAAATGCCGGCAGTCAATAAATAAAATATTATTTGGATCAGATGACAGGTTGCTGTTAGTTATAGGGCCATGCTCTATTCATGACCCCAAAGCAGCTATGGAGTATGCTAANAAATTGCTCCAGTATAGAAANNGTTACTCAGATGATCTNGAAATAGTTATGAGGGTGTATTTTGAAAAACCCAGAACAACAGTTGGGTGGAAAGGCTACATTAATGACCCTCACCTTGATGATAGTTTTGATATTAATACTGGGCTTAATCTTGGAAGAAGGCTACTCTCTGAAATTAATGATTTAGGGTTGCCGGCAGGAGTCGAGTTTTTGGATGTGATATCTCCACAATATATAGCGGATTTAGTATCTTGGGGAGCTATTGGAGCCAGAACAACAGAGTCACAAATTCACAGAGAACTAGCTTCTGGGCTTTCTTGTCCCGTTGGATTTAAAAATGGAACAACAGGTGATATTAAGGTTGCTCTTGACGCAGTCAAGGCTGCACAAAATCCACATCATTTTTTGTCTGTTACAAAATCAGGAAGATCAGCGATTGTGGCTACGGCGGGTAATAATGATTGCCACATAATTCTGCGAGGTGGTAAAGAACCTAACTATGATGCTTATTCGGTAAAGCTTGTTAGTGAAAAACTTAGTAACAACAAACTACCCCCTAAAGTTATTGTAGATGCAAGTCATGGAAACTCAAACAAACAACCAGANAACCAAAGAAAAGTTATTTCNGANTTATCTGAAAGGATTTCAAAAGGAGCCTCTAACATCTTTGGAGTTATGATTGAAAGTCATTTGGTTGGTGGTCGTCAAGATCTAAAGCCAGGTTATCAATTAAAAGATTTGGTTTATGGACAGAGTATTACTGATGGGTGTATTTCTTGGGAGGACAGTGAAAAACTTATCGTAACTTTGGCCGAATCAATTCNAAATAGAAGAAGATTGACGTAATTTTTTGCATTCAAGATTTTTATTTGAAGTTCCTATCTGTGTTTTTTGGGTTTTTCCAAAGAATATTCTCATTTTTATCAACATCAATAAAATATCTAGCAATCACAAAAAGCAAGTCTGAAAGTCGATTCAAATAAGGCAAGCCATTCTTCTCTACATTAACAGTTTTAAGATAATTCGCCTCTATTAGCCCTACCAAATTTCTCTCTGCACGTCTTGCAATTGTTCTGGAAATATGCGCGAGACTTGCAAGCTTTGATCCTCCAGGAAGAATGAATTCTTTTAATGGTGGGAGGTCCTGATTTAAATCGTTTATTTCTTTAGTGATTCTTGAAACTTCTTTTCCAGTAATTAAAATGGCATTTGGCATACTAATTTCTCCACCCAAATTAAANAGCTCGTGTTGGATCAAAGTTAAACTTTNTGTGATTTTGTTTAACTTGGAGAATTTTGAGGTCTTTAACTCATAAATTAAAAGTCCTAGAGATGAATTTAGTTCATCAATTTCACCAAGAACATGAATTAATTTATGATTTTTNGAAATTCGAGTTGAGTCAGCTAGGCTTGTTGTCCCATTATCACCCGTTTTAGTTACAACTTTTGATATTCTTGTCTTCATAAAACAAGTGTACGATAGTAGTTTACTTAATCCTATATTTTTAGACTATGCTAAACAAAAATATTTTAGCTGAACTTCAAAACCAAATTGGAATTGAAAATTTAATTTTTGAAAATGAAGCTTTAAGAACCTACAAACAAGACGGTCTTTCAGGTTACTCTGGTGAACCATCTGGTGTAGCCCTTCCTGGAAATGAGCAGGAAGTCATAGAAATTATAAAAATCTGCAATAAATATAATTTAGCAGTTGTAACCCGAGGATCTGGCACAGGGTTGTCAGGAGGAGCAATTCCAAAAAAAGGAGCTTTAGTTTTATCTACATCAAGATTAAATCAAATCGTCTCAATAGATCCAAAGANAAGAATAGCAAAAGTTCAGCCTGGAGTAAGAAATTTGTCTGTTTCGGATGCAGCAAGGCCACATGGACTTTTTTATGCACCCGACCCCTCATCCCAAATAGCTTGTTCAATCGGTGGAAATGTTGCTGAAAANTCTGGNGGNGTTCACTGTNTAAAATATGGNTTGACTTTACATAANGTNNTNAGAATNAGAGCTGTAACTATTGANGGCGANNTATTTGAGGCAGGTTCNGAGGCTTTTGACACCCCAGGNTATGATTTNATGGCNTTNNTAATTGGTTCAGAGGGAATGCTAGCAGTGGTTACGGAGGTTTCTTTACGTTTGATCCCTAAACCTATCTTCGCGCAAGTAATCCTTGCATCCTTTGATGATATTCAAAAAGCAAGTGCAGCTGTAGCTGGAATAATTGCCTCAGGCATCACTCCTGCAGGTTTAGAGATGATGGATCAGCCTATGGTTGTAGCCGTAGAAGATTTTGTTAATGCTGGATATGACCTTGAAGCAAAAGCTATACTTTTATGTGAGTCTGACGGCACATATGAGGAGGTTGAGGAAGAGATTTTAAATTTAAAAAAAATATTATTTGATTACGGAGCTACCAATCTTAGAGTGTCTATGGATGAAGATGAACGAGCTATTTTTTGGTCTGGACGGAAAAACGCTTTTCCTGCATCAGGCAGAATTTCACCCGATTACTATTGTATAGATGGAACTATACCTAGAAGAAGGCTAGGTGATATGTTGTCATTTATCACCGAACTTGAAAAAAAATATAATTTACGTTGTTTAAATGTTTTTCATGCTGGCGATGGAAATTTACATCCATTGATTTTATTTGACTCCTCTAAACCAAATGAATTTAATAAAACTGAAGAATTTGGTGAAGAAATATTACTTAAATGTATAGAATATGGTGGAACAATAACTGGAGAACATGGAGTGGGTTTAGAAAAGCTTGGTGCAATGTGCAAGCAATTTTCAAATATTGAGAGAGAAACCTTTTTTTTGATAAAAGAAGTTTTCGATTCAAAATATTTGTTAAACCCTGGAAAGGTTATTCCTTCATTAACAAGATGTGCTGAGAAGGGCAGGATGCACATTCACAAGGGGAATTTAAGTTTTCCCGATTTGCCAAGATTTTAGGAGTTTTCAATAGAGATTATTAATTCAAAAAATTCAAGAGATAAAAATTCTCGGTTTTCAGATTGGGTTGATTATGCAAGAAATAAAATTGCCTTAGCTCAAACACCAATTTCTTTTGTTGGACATAACACCAAATTTTTTTATGGAAACAAGTACAAGAATACCCATCAAATATTAAATACTTCTGACTATAAAGGAATTATTAATCATGACCCATCAGAGTTAGTTTTAGTAGCAAGGTCAGGAACGCCCATACGGGATTTAGAGGAAGTTTTGGCATCAAAAAACCAAACATTGGGATTTGATCCTCCTAGATTTAATTTAAAAAATAATAATAAATTTTTGGCTGGGGGTACTGTTGGTGGGATGGTTGCAACTGGCTTATCAGGACCTCAAAGAATCTTTCACGGTAGTTGCCGAGAGGCTATTTTGGGGTTGAGTGTTTTAAATAGCAAAGGAGAACTCCTTAAATTTGGTGGAAATGTTATTAAAAATGTAGCTGGTTACGATATTTCCAGGTTACATGTAGGTGCAATGGGTACTCTTGGACTAATTTTAGATGTAAGTTTGAGAGTAAAGCCATTACCAATTCATGAGGAAACCTTAGCTATTCCTGCTAAGTATTTTGAAGTGCTGAAAATTTTAGAAAGCCTTTTTTTAAATCACTTACCAATCTCCTCAACTAGTTGGTCGAATGATGCTGCTACTGATTTTTTTAAAAAAGAAATTTTAATTTTAAGACTTTCCGGTGCAATGAAATCCGTCGCAAAGGCAAAAGCTTGCGTTTTAAGCTCTCAAAAAAAAGCTTTTATTGTTGAAAAAGATATGGCAGATCAATTTTGGAATTTCTTACGTGATCAACGATTTTCTTTTTTTAATAGCCACTTAGTAGATAGTAATTTATGGAGAATATCTTTACCATTCGGCAATAATTTTTCTTTGTTTGAAAAACAAAAACAGTGGATTGAGTGGGGTGGAGCTTTAAGATGGATTAGAACTAACGAGGACCCTGAGTGGATTTTTGCTCTTATTAAAAGGCATGGGGGTAATGCGATGATTTATAAGGTTGGAGAAAACTTTTCACAAATACAAGATAGATTAGTCATTCCTGAATGGACTGAAAAAGAACTACACAAAAAATTAAAGAAAAAAATGGATCCAAAACTTATTTTTAATCCAGGTAGGCTGTACTCTTTTATTTAGAAAAAATAATTAATAAAAGGTGATGTTTCCAAGTTTTACAGGATTTTTTGAACCAGTGATTAATTTTAAATCGTGCTTTTCATTGTTTAATGTTTTGAATGCTAGCCATGCAAAACATGCGGATTCGATTGTTTGAGGATCCCAGCCAATTATGTCACTAGAGTATATTTTGCTGTGGGAATTGTGATTTAGACGTTCGATTAAGTATGAATTTTTTGCTCCGCCTCCACAAACATAAACAGATTTACAAAATTTTGGTATGTTGTTTGTTATCGTGCGTGCAGTGAGCTCTATCAAGGTAGCTTGAATATTTATTTTGTGAGTTCGGTTTCTGATATGTTGTAATTTCCGATTAAGCCATCTTTGATCAAAATAATGAAGTCCTGTACTTTTCGGTGCTTTTTTTGCGAAATATGGATCTAGAAGCATTTTATTTAATAATTCATCG
>NHFB01000028.1 GCA_002170285.1 Betaproteobacteria bacterium TMED100 | reverse complement strand
CCTACATTACTACCTAAACCTATAAATATTTTATTACTCATTGTTTTTAGTTGATAAAATTTATAAACCTTAAGATTAACCTTTGGAGCAAAACATGGAAAGTAAAGAAAAAACTTTTACAGAAACAGAAATTTTGGAAAGATTAAAAAAAGACTTGCCGAATTGGTTTTATGAGTCGGGTTGGATTAGAAGAAAATATAAAACAACTGGTTGGAAGTCTACATTAATGGTAGTTAATACAATTGGACATCTCTCTGAGGCCGCATGGCATCATCCTGATTTAACGGTTTCATATGCTTTTGTTGTTGTTAAGTTACAGAATCATGCTGCAAAGGGTATAACTGAAAAAGATTTTTTACTTGCAGCAGAGTTTGAAAAAGTTATTTGCTGGAAACCAACAAAGGAAAGTCCTCTTGAAGGAACCCCAGACGATCCACGTTTCAAATACATAAAATATGATTCATGATTGACGTTTAAATAGCCATTTTTGATCTACAGCAAAATTACCTAGACACTTGAGTATGATGTTTCTAAACATTCTTAAAATGCCACTGCATTGAAAAATATATCCATTTAGTATGGATCTTTTTTGAACTTTAGAGATTCTTTTTACTCTTTTTTTTGCTGTTTGTTCGAATACTTTATTCCAATCAATTTTATTTATAAATTTCGTTTTTTTTAATAGGTATGATATTTGACAACTATCCTCTAACGCCATACTGGCTCCTTGGGCCAAATGAGGCTTCATGTAGTGTGCTGCATCTCCTAAAAGAATAATAGAGCTTTTTGTCATTTCATTAATTTTTTTTATAGGTTTACATTTGTATATTGGCCATCTAAACCACTCTGAACTTGAAATAATAAGTTTTGTGATTTCTGAGTTAGGGTAAGGGGCAAAAAGATAGAAAAAATCATTTAATTCACAGGGGTTTGACCATCCGTAACAGTTATGGTGGATTTGCTTTGTTACTACAACAATGTTTATGTCATTATTCAATCCAACTGGATATGTAACTGCATGGAAGTTATTACCAAACCAAACTTTAATATCTTTTGAATGTTTGTTGATACTTTTGCAGTCGTTTTTAATTAAGGTTCTAAAAGCTGTAGATTCATTTGATCCTATGGAATTATTTTTAAATTGACTTTTTTGGATAATACTATGTATACCATCGCTTCCAATTAATGCATGAGAGTCATACCTGTTTCCTTGATTATTAAAAACAGCAATTTTGTTTTTTAATATTTTAAGATCGGAAATTTTAAAGCCTCTTACTATCTCAATATTTTTAGATCCTTGCAACTTATTTTCCAAAATAGAGTGAAGATCTGATCTTAGAATTGTTAAATAAGGATAACCATATTTACTTGCTATATTTGATCCTAGTTCCATACAACACAAATGTTGATTTAAAGCTATATCAAAAACTAGTAATCGATTTGGATGAGCAGATTTTTCCAATACCTCGTCTAAAAGGCCTAAGGAAGAAACACTACAAGTAGCATTTGGGGCAAGTTGAATTCCTGCACCTAAATTGGAAAAAGATTCATTCCTTTCAAAAATTTTAATTTTTAATGGAAATTGTTTGAGAGCTATACCAGCTGAAAGACCAGAAATACCTCCTCCAATAATTGAAATATCATGCATTTTTTATGTGTATATAAACATCCTATTTTGTGTTTAATTTAAAATAAATGTAATTGGATAAGTGAACAAATTTAGTAATTTATAAGTCAGATTCATCAATGGTTCTATCCAAAATTCATTTAGTAGGCCTGCTAAAAAAAATAAAATAATAAAGATAAAACCATATGGTTCAATTTTAGAAAATATTTCTGATAAATTGCGTGGCAACAATTCAAGTAAAATTCTACCTCCATCTATAGGGGGAAGTGGAAATAAATTAATAACGAATAAAAGAATGTTAATTAATATTCCAAAACTACAAATCCCCTTAAATATAGACAGCTCTGTTGGGTATAAAATTTCTAACATTACGTAAATTAATGACCAAAAAATAGCTTGAATAAAATTTGCCAGTGGTCCGGCTAATGCAACATAAATCATATGTAATTTTGGTCTAAATAAATTATTAAATTTAACTGGAACTGGTTTAGCGTAGCCAAAAGAGAAAGCGCCTTTGGAGAGTAATAATAATACTAATGGTATTAATATTGTGCCAATTAGATCTATATGAGGGATTGGGTTTAGGGTTACTCTACCTAATTTTTTTGCGGTTGAATCACCAAATAAGTTTGCAAAATATCCATGAGCAAACTCATGCAAAGTTATTGCAAATATCAAAGGTACTACGAAGCTAAATATTTTTTCAAGGTTTGAAATTAATTCCAATTTATAAATCCGATTATNGGATGGCGCGCCCGGCAGGATTCGNACCCACGACCCCCTGGTTCGTAGCCAGGTACTCTATCCAACTGAGCTACGGGCGCAATACTAAACTACCAATTTATTTTAGCTGTAATTAGCTAAGAAGAATATTTTTTTAANAAATATTATTTAGAGATGTTCATATTAGCTGATAAAGCAGTTTTTATTAAATCTGCAATAGTTCTGGCCTCAACTTTGCTCATTATATTAGCTCTATGTGCCTCAACAGTTTTTATACTGATGGTNAAATCATCAGCAATTTGTTTATTTAGACGGCCAGCTACAATTCTTTCCAATACTTGAGTTTCACGAGGAGTAAGCTTGTCCAATAGAGCTTTGGATTTAGAATTACTTTCATTCTCGAATTTCTCTTCCTTGGATTTTTTTAAGGCATTAGTTACTAACGAGCACAATTGTTTATCGTTAAATGGCTTTTCTAAAAAATCTATTGCTCCTTTTTTCATACTTCTAACTGCAAGTGAGACAGAGCCGTGGCCGGTGATAAAAATTATTGGAAGATTAATCCCCANGNTGAGTAATTCATCATGTAATTCAATTCCTGTTATTCCAGGCATCCTGACATCTAAAATTAGGCACCCTCTTAGATCAGAGGAGTGTNCANTNGCTATTTCTAAGAGCTTTTCAGCACTTTCGAACGATTTTACAAAAAAACCNTTACCTTCAAGTAGCCATCGTAACGAATCTCTGACAGCTTCATCATCATCAACAATATAAACAAATTCTTTATTTTCTATATTCATTAATTAAGAATTCCTTTTAGAGAGAAATCTCATCAGTTTTTTCTTCAATTTTATTATTGGAGGTAATTTTTTCTAACTTACTCTTNTAATTGGACTGGNTTTTTATTNATTAGTTCGGGCTCGAAAATTGGAATTGANAAATAAAACACACAGCCTATTTTTTGATGGTTTTNATACCAAAGCTTACCNCCATGAGATTCAATTACCGATCTACATATGTTCAGGCCGATACCTGTTCCTTCGGATTTTGTTGAAAAGAAGGACTCAAACAATCTATCTTTGATTTCTTCTGGGACACCAAGACCTTGATCATGAACTGAAAAAATTACATCGTTTTTATTGGACTCAACACTTAAAATTAAATCTTTATGAGTGGATTCATTCATTGACTCAAGTCCATTTTTTATCAAGTTTAAAAGAACTTGTTCAACTAGTATAGGATCAACGTTGATCGTTGGAAGAGATGGTTGAATTTTTTGGATGATATTCAATCCCATGCTGTTTGCATTTATTTCAGCCAATTCAATGGAATCATTTATTATTACNGCAGGATTAACAGGTATGGCGCTGGGNTCACTTCTTCTGATAAAGTCTCGAATTCGTTTGATAACAGTTCCAGCTCGGTCAGCTTGTTTGGCTGTTTTAGTAAGTATTTCCAATAATTCATCAGGGATTAGTGGAAGNCCTTTTTTNACGTGACTTTTAATTCTAGCTCCAGCACCTGAGGTATAATTNCTAATAGCAGCTAATGGTTGATTGAGTTCATGAGCTAAGGAAGATGCCATTTCTCCCATTGTTACAAGTTTAGATGTTTGTTGAAGGCGTTCGTATTGCTGTCGTTGATTTTTTTCGTTCAAAAACTTCTCTGTCACATCTGATGCTACAAGTAACTCTACATCTCTACCATCAACCCATTTAATTTTTTGTAATTTGGTATCAAACCATTTTTCATTGANATCTATAAAAACAATGTTTGATTCAATTTTACCCTCAGTAGATTGCNCAGCCAATTTTCTGTGACCTTCAAAAAGAGAAGTTCCAAACCATTTCTTGTATGTCTCGTTGGCAAATAATAAATCGTTAGAGGGGCTTGGAGCAGCGACTGAAACTGCAGTATCTAAAGATTGTAAAACAGTTGTAAACCTATTTTGGGCATGCGCTAATTCATTTCTGTATCTAGTAGGTTCAGTTATGTCAGTGACCGATGTCATCCATCCAGTTTGTTTACCAGAACTATCCTTAAATGGGGATGTGTACATTCTAGTAATGATTCTTCTTCCTGTGTGATGCATAACTATNACTTGCTCACCTAGAGTACTTAAATCTCCTTTCATAAGCTTATTTATGAATTTAGTTAATTTTTCTATTTCCTCTGGTGGCCAATATGGGTAAGGAGGTTTAGCGCCAATGAGTTCCCCCTCCCTGAGACCAACTAATTTACAAAATGCTGAATTAACATAACTAATTTTTGCTTCTAAGTCGATCACTCGCATTCCTGTTGGCATTGAATCTTCCATAGCTCTTCTAAAAGTAATTTCTTTNGACAAAGCTTTTTCAGTTTCTTTTCTTCTTTTTGCATGTCTNATTAGCATAATATGGCTAATTAAAGCAATTGCCATTAAAGCAAAGATTANGGTATTTACAGCNGCACTTAAATTTCTTTGGGAAGGAGCTCTTGTAAAACCATATAAATTAATTGCGTTACCTATTGACTCTAATTCAACAGCATGAAATGGCCTATCAGGGCTTTTGGATAGTGTTGGACCATTTGTGTAAGAAATTCCAAAGTTAACTCTGTTTGAAATCCCAACTGGTATTGAAGTCTGTAGTAATGCTGGCACTGAATAAGTTGCTATGACCATACCTGTAGGCTCACCTCTAGTCATCACTGGAGTGTGAAAGTCAATTAACAACTCTTTAATTTGATCGTTTCCTTTAAAAGGCTGAGTATAGGTAGGTGTTCTGGAATTAATAGTTTTTTTAAAAGCAGTAAGACTGTTTTCTTCAGTTAGTCGNGGGGTACTAGTTACGGGAGGTAAAAGAATATAGTCGTTCGGATCATAGAAAGAGGAGGCGGTAGCAAGTTTGCTACCTTGTAAATTCACCCATGTTAAAAGTAAAACCTCTGGACTAGTGGCAAAGAAATTTTCAGAATATCTTTTAAACTCTCCTTGATTAATTTCTCGTCTTCCAAGATCTCTTGCGATTGCATTGAGAGCAAATTCATTCCTTCTTAATTTTAATCTAAGAGCTTGAGCACTGTTTTCCACATCTTGAAGAATAGTGGATTTTTGTTGTCTTAACTCGGATTTATAAATTAGCCAAAAAGTCAAGGCCATGACCAATGCCAAGCCAATCACAGACAAAACTGGAACTAAAAATAAAAGACCTCCACCTTCAATTAATATTTTCCTGTTTTTTTTTGTTTTTTTCATGAATTAGCTAAATTGAATAAATTTAAAGACTATTAACTTTATAATCGCACAAAAGTTTGTAAATCAAAATTATTTGATTATCTAAGTTTTCTCAAAACTATCAAGAATACACATAAATACATTAATTAAATGGTCTATATTTATTTTGGAGTTTTGATTTTTTCAATTTCCATAATAGTTTTTGATATTTTCAAATTTAATTTTTTTGCTTGTTGTAAGACTTGTTTACTTGAGGTTCCTCCAATGTGTTTCCTTGAGTCAGTTGATCCTTTTAAATTAAGAAATTTAAATACCTTTTTGTCAACTAAAGGACAGAGTTTCTGCATTGTTAATAAAGGAATATCATTTAAAGATAAGTTATTTTCAATTGCAAAACTTACAATTTTTGACACGATTTCGTGAGCTTCTCTGAAGGGAATATTTTTTTTAACTAAATAATCTGCTAAATCTGTTGCAGTTGAATAACCTCTTGAAGCTGAAACTTTCATTTCTTGAGGGTTTGGTTTAATGTTGGCAATTAACTCGATAAAAATTTTCGTAGTATTGCTAACTGTTTCAACTGCATCAAATAGTGGTTCCTTGTCTTCCTGATTATCTTTATTATATGCTAATGGTTGACTTTTCATGAGTGTTAGAAGTGTCATTAGACTTCCGATGACTCTTCCAGTTTTTCCTCTAGCAAGCTCTGGCACATCGGGGTTTTTCTTTTGAGGCATGATCGAAGAACCAGTGCAAAATTTGTCAGATATAGTTATAAAATTAAAATTACTACTCATCCATAGAACAATTTCTTCTGAAATTCTNGAAAAATGTATCATTGTAAGTGCCAGTGTGGAGGTNACCTCAATAACAAAGTCTCTATCACTAACAGCGTCCATGGAATTTTCGCAGAGCAAATCAAACTTCAGNTTTTTTGCCACTCTTATTCTGTCAATTGGAAAACNTGTTCCAGCTAGTGCCGCACTTCCAAGTGGCATTATGTTAACTCTTTTTCTAGCATCCATCAATCTTTCGTCATCTCTTGCAAACATTGCTTCATATGCAAGTAAATGGTGCCCAAAATTTATTGGCTGAGCTACTTGAAGATGGGTAAAACCAGGCATAATAACATCACAATGTAGTTCAGCTTTTTTTACCAACTCCATCCTTAAAATGGCAAGCTTTAATCTGATTTCGTCTATTTGATCCCTGAGGTACAAACGTAAATCAGTTGCTATTTGATCATTTCTAGATCTGGCTGTGTGGAGTTTTTTACCTGCATCTCCAATTAACTGAGTAAGTCTGTTTTCAATGTTTAAATGAACATCTTCTAGGGCGATNGACCACTTAAAATCTCCTTTTTTTATTTCTTTTTTAATTTTATTTAATCCAATTCTAATTTTTTTAAAATCACCACTAGAGATAATTTTTTTATGCTGTAACATTTCAGCATGGGCTTGGGATGCTTCAATGTCATAAATAGCAAGTTTTTTGTCAAACTCGACCGAAGCAGTATATTTTTGAACGATTTCTGAAACTGGCTCAGAAAACCTTGCAGACCACGCTTTATTTTTTTTTGATAGAGGATTAGACACAATAAACCTTTTTTTAATAACTGGATTAATTATAATATTATGTGGATTATCGCATCGAGAGAAAGTCGTTTGGCACTATGGCAGGCTGAATTTGTTCAAAAGACTATAAAAAGTTATTCAAAACAGCCTGTTGATATTTTGGGAATGACTACAAAAGGTGACAGAATATTAGACCAATCCCTGTCAAAAATTGGNGGTAAAGGTCTTTTTGTAAAAGAGTTGGAATCAGCTTTATTGGACAAAACTGCTCATTTGGCAGTCCANTCTCTAAAAGATGTACCAATGGAGTTGTCTGAAAGTTTCAGCCTTGGTGCAGTTTTAAAGCGTGAGGATCCAAGAGANGCCTTTGTTAGCAATTCATTTGATAGCCTTGATGAATTACCAAAAGGCTCAATCGTTGGTACATCCAGCCTAAGAAGAGAATTTCAACTCAGATTAAATTGGCCTCATTTAAATATAGTTCCTTTACGAGGTAATCTTGACACTAGATTGAAAAAACTAGACAACGAAGAAATGCAAGGAATTATTCTTGCCGCGTCGGGGTTGAAGAGACTTGATCTAAGTAGCCGCATCAAACAAGTTATTTCCCCCGAAACCATACTGCCTGCTACTGGCCAGGGAGCGTTAGGAATCGAAGTATTGTCAAGTAACGAAGAGGTAAAAAAATTAATTGAACCAATGATCGATATCATTACAACTAAAGAAGTATCTATAGAAAGAGCAGTTTCACGGAAGCTTGGAGCAAGCTGTCAATTACCATTAGCTGTTTTTTGTGAGTTTCAGTCCAAAACAGATAGTTTTAGATTAAGAGCAAGATTAGCAATGCCCGATGGTAGCTGTCATTGCTCANTAGACATGTATGGGTCTGATGANGAAAGTTTGGGCTACGAAGCAGCNGAAAACTTAATCAGACAAGGAGCAAAAACAGTTATTAATGCTTTGAATTAAAAATGTTAGGTTTAATTAACACTCGCCCAACTTGGAATGATGATGATGATCATTGGGCCAGTAACTTAAGGTTTGAACTTAATAATGTTGAGGTTATGGATGCTCCTCTACAAATACTCTCATTAACAGACTCAGTAAATGTTGGTAATCAATTATTCTCATGGCTAAGTGTTGTTAATTCAAAAAAATCCACTGGACACTTGATTTTTACAAGCCCATCAAGTGTTAAAGCTTTGGGTAAGCATTTAATTTATTTTGATAACATAAAAAAACGATTTATAAATCCCTCTGAGGATCATAATCAGATTATTAAAAGTTTAGTAACTGGAATTAATGAACGAAGAATCAAAGCGGCTACTATTGGAATTGGAACAAAAAAACAGTTAAAAGAACTTATCAATAACTTGATTCCAATCGATAGTAATTCAAAAAACCTTTTTTTCAATGAATTAGTCTTTGTAAAGGATAATGCCGATACACTATCTTTCTTGCAGTCACACCAAAATAAATTTACTAATGAAAATTTACTAGTTTTTGAGGGAGAAGGAAATAAACCCACATTGGTAAATGGACTAAGAGCACATACCAAAGAAATTATTAGTTTGAGTTTGTATATTCGCAGATATCAGAAGCTACCAGATTTGGTAAGTTTTTATCATAAAGTCATTAGTAAAAATACATTAACTAAAGATGCAATTGATTTTAATAAACAAGTATTTTTGCTACTCAGTTCATCATCAATAGCAAATTTAGCAAAAAAAGAATTAAAAAAACAAAAAGTCATGTTAAATTCTTTAGTGGTGTTAAGTCACCATGATCGTATAATAGAGGTTATGAAAGAAGAATGCCACGACCTTACGTTTTCGAAGATTATATCTTTAAGCCCAAAATTAATAGCAGACGAAGTAAAAAAGCGTTTAGTTTAATTAAAGGGATTNAAAAGTTTAAATGCAAAAAAATTTTAATGACTAGTGACAGTAAAAAAAATAAAGATAGNATTNTATCCACTACTGGAGATAATTTNAATGTGGAGAGTAGTAATTCCAATGAAAATGTCCAGAAAGATGAGATTGTCCAAGACAAAAAAATGCCTGATCACTCNGNAGAAAACAAAACCACTCCCGAAAAAGCTTCTAGTGATTCCCAGACAAAAGCTATAAAAAAAAATCAACGATCTCGAATTTTATTTTTGTTATTGTTTATTGGTTTGATTTCAATTGTCTTTATTTTTAAGGGTGACATTAAAAATAAATTTACCTCTTTTAAAATCTATGTGGATGAACAATATTTTAAAAAAAATAATGATGAAACTCCTGATCAAAAAAATACTTCNGAGAAAAATTTAAACCAAGAAGTTCTNTCTGAATCTGAGCCAACATTTGAACTAGTACCTGAGCAAACTTCCGAGTCACTACCAACCGAGTTGATTCAGCAAGAGCCTGAAAAAATTTTCCAACCATCGCCGATCAAACCTAAACCAACATCTGAATTACAGGAAGATTCTCGAACAAAATTCTCAGTAAATGACCAAGTTTTTTCAAGTGGTGTTGAGTCTGAAAATAAAAGAATTTCTTCCAACAATATGAGAGTGCGAGAAAAAATTCAGAAACAAAGATACATAAATATATTGGAAGAAATAAGCCTTAAAATTGTGAAGTTGAATTTTAATTCAGCAAGAGTTGAAGCTTACCAGGATGAGTTTGAACCCAGTGAAGACAGTCAAGTAAGTGAAAAACTTATTCACAAATTATTAAGTTTGGTAAAAATAACCAGAGTCCAAGATCCAGAATTTAGCTTACCTACAAATGATTTTTATTTGATTGTTCGTGAACAACTAAAACTTAGACTTTTATCGGCTAAAGTAATCTTTGCTTCAAATTTAGATATTAGTCCATTAGCTGATCTTACCGAAGCATCCTTTTTATTAGAAAAATATTTTTTAAACGATAGCGTCTCTGCTGAAATAAAAGAATCTTTAAAAAATCTTATTGAGCAGATTGATACTAAAAAATTCAAAAATAATTATCCAGGTGAGTAGATGAAATTTCTACTTTCTATAATTCTAACTTCATCGATCGCTGTTGGATTAGCATTGATTTTCAGCCAAGGGGGTTATATAACCTTTTGGTGGTCCAAGTGGAGAGTCGACGTTGCAATTTCAACTTTTTTAATATTTTTATTNATAATNTTTATTTTGTTTTGGTTGGTTTCTAAAATTTTTTTTGAACTTTTCTCTCTTCCGGAAAAAGCAAGAAAATATAGAGAAAAAGTAAAATATTCGCGAAANGTTGAGTCAATATTTAGTTTAATTTTTTCATATTTCCAAGGGAACTATACTAAAGTAATTACTGATGCAGAAAAAATCTATAAAAATTTTAAACTTCGAAAAATAAAAGATAATAATTCATCAACTTTAGTTGATTACTTGACTGCTGTTGCTGCTGATAAAGTTGGAAATATTGAATTGAGAAATGCATACATTAAAAATATGGATTTTGAGCAACGACAAAAATCTAACCCATATATTTTTGTGGATTTGCTAAAAATAGAAGCTTTACTCAAGTCCAAAAAAACTACTGAAGCAGTTAGCTTTGTTTCCGAAGTACAAAAAAAATATGCTAATAATTCAGAATTTTTAAAACTTCAAGTTAGAGTTAATGAAGCAATTGGAGATTGGGAGGAAGTTCTGCGATTATCTCGCATCACTGAAAAAANTATCAATGANAGTTCCTTTAATAGTAACTACTATAAACATTTGAGTATAGAAAATTTGTTGGANTTAGCTGANAAAAACCCTGTTTCAATTAAAAAAGTAATTGGTCTTATTAAAAATGATTACAAAAAAGACGTTAAATTAACTTTTATGTTGTCCTCATCATACTTTAGNGTCGGAAATGAAAACAAAGCAAGAGGTGTGTTGGAGGANTTTCTAGACAAAAGCTGGAATAAATCATTGTTAGATTTATACTCAAATTATTCTAATGACCCTAAAGCATCTTTGAAAAAATTTGCCCAGTGGGAAAAAAGATTTAATAGTCGATATGAATTTCAGTACAATTATGGCAAAGTTTGTGAGAATCAAAAATTGTGGGGAAAAGCCCAACAACATTTTGAAAAGTCAGTTGAACTAAATCCCTCTGTTGAAGCTTATGTAGGCTTGGCTAAAATTAACTCTGTGATGAATAATGAAATTGCCGCTTCGGTAAATTGGAAAAAGGCGGCATGCTATGCATTAAAAAAAATTAACTCATCCAAAAAGCCCCAGTTGGAAGAATAGGAATTATCAGAAGTGCAACTATATTAATGATTTTAATTAAAGGATTAATTGCTGGACCAGCTGTATCTTTATAGGGATCACCTACAGTATCTCCAGTCACAGCAGCTTTATGAGCTTCAGAACCTTTTCCTCCATGATTTCCATCTTCGATGTATTTTTTTGCGTTGTCCCATGCACCACCACCAGTACACATGGAAATTGCAACAAAAAGTCCAGTTATAATAGTGCCCATAAGTAAACCACCTAATGCTTTTGGCCCGAGAAGAAAACCAACGAGAATAGGAACTATAACTGGTAACAGTGAAGGAATGATCATTTCATTGATTGCAGATTTAGTAAGCAAATCAACAGCTTTGTGGTATTCTGGTTTTCCTTTTCCCTCCATAATTCCATCAATTTCTCTGAATTGTCTTCTCACCTCTGTTACGACAGAACTTGCACATCTACCAACTGCCTCCATTGCCATTGCAGCAAAAAGAAATGGTATTAGCCCACCGATAAATAACCCAACAATCACCATATGGTCAGATAAATCAAAAGAAATATACTGGCCTATATTTTCTAATCCGTGCGTGTAATCAGCAAACAAAACTAAGGCAGCTAAACCAGCTGAACCTATTGCATACCCTTTTGTCACAGCTTTGGTTGTGTTACCAACTGCATCAAGAGGATCAGTTACTTCTCTTACCTCAGAAGGCAACTCAGCCATTTCAGCAATACCTCCAGCATTATCTGTAATTGGTCCATAAGCATCTAAGGCAACAACAATTCCAGCCATAGATAGCATTGAGGTAGCGGCAATTGCTATTCCATATAGACCAGCTAAAAAATACGCACTTAATATAGCTACTATGACAGAGATCACCGGCCATGCAGTGGATCTCATTGAAATTGCAATACCTGCAATGATGTTTGTTGCATGACCTGTTTCAGAGGCTGCTGCTACATCTTGTACAGGTTTGTATTCCGTTGCAGTATAGTATTCGGTGATAATTACTAAAGCACCTGTAAGTAAAATGCCTACTATAGAAGCACCCCACAAACTAATTGATGAGATTGTTGAGGTTGCTTCGGAAACATTTCCCATCATCAAGTCAGTAACAAACCAAAATGCAACTATTGATAAGACAGCAGAGACAATCAAGCCTTTGTATAGAGCGTTCATGATTTTTCCCGTGCCTGAATATTTAACAAAAAAACATCCAATAATTGATGCGATCGCGGAAACTGCACCTAATGCAAGTGGATAAACGGTTGCGGTACTTTCCAGCCCAGGAAGTGTTAAAGCTCCCAATAACATAGTAGCTATCACAGTTACTGCGTATGTTTCAAATAAATCGGCTGCCATTCCAGCACAATCTCCTACGTTATCGCCCACATTATCAGCAATTACAGCTGGGTTTCTGGGGTCATCCTCAGGTATTCCCGCTTCAACCTTGCCAACCAAATCAGCACCCACATCTGCCCCTTTAGTGAAAATTCCACCACCTAAACGAGCGAAAATAGAGATTAAAGATGAGCCAAAAGCAAATCCAATTAGTGGTTTTAAAGCTGTGTTGATTTCGCTTGCGATAGAGCCATGAATTAAGTAAGCAGTAAATCCTGCTACCCCGATTAATCCTAATCCGATTACCAACATGCCAGTTATAGCTCCACCTCTGAAAGCAACAGCAAGTGCTGGATTAACTCCCTGTTTTGCGGCTTCAGCTGTTCTAACATTTGCTCTAACGCTTATGTTCATTCCAATAAACCCAGCAACACCAGATAAAACTGCCCCTAATGCAAATCCAATGGCGGTAAGGACTCCGAGACCAGGGATCAAAGCTATTAATATCAATATAATTATTCCAACAATAGCTATTGTCCTGTACTGTCGAGCTAAGTAAGCTGATGCACCATCTTGAATGGCAGATGCTATCTCTTGCATGCGACTGTTTCCAACTGGTTGATTTAAAATCCATTTAATTGAAAACAATGCGTATATGATTGTTACAACACCGGCTAATAATGATAGTGACAGCCCGTAGGACATCTTTCGCTCCTTTATATATCGATAGTTTGTTTTTTTATATTGGAAAAATAATTACTTGAAGTTACTTATAATGAATGAATAACAATTTTTTATTAACCATAGACTATAACATCATATGCCTTTAATTAAAGTTACATCTGGTGAAAACCTTCCTATTGAATTTAACGTCATAATTGAAATACCATCACATTCTGATCCAATTAAATATGAAGTTGATAAGGAATCTGGAGCATTGTTTGTTGATAGGTTCATGCTAACGTCAATGCACTATCCTTGTAATTACGGTTACATACCTCAGACAATAAGCGATGATGGGGATCCTACGGATGTACTGGTTATTACTCCCTTTCCTGTGNCCATGGGAGCAGTAGTTCCTTGCAGAGCAATTGGAATTCTTAAAATGGAAGACGAGGCTGGAAAAGACGCAAAAGTTTTGGCTGTTCCAATAAATTCAGTGTTNCCAATATATAAACACTGGTTGGAAGTTGAGGATATAGCCCCTGAAAGGTTAACTCAGATTAAACATTTTTTTGAACATTATAAGGATCTTGAGGAGGGAAAATGGGTAAAAGTTTTGGGATGGTATGGTTCNGGTNCTGCCAAAGAGGAAATTATGAACTCACATAAAAGGTTTAAAGATTTATTTGAATAAATGTCCACCTTAAAATTTAACAATCTAATTTTGGAACGGATTCCTTTCATTTAACTCTGATAAATAATTTTCTACTCCAATGCCCTCTCGTATCAAAAATTTTGCTACTGCATCCTTGAAACGATTATCATAAATCCAATGGATTGAACCAGTTTGATTAGGTTCGAACCCTCTTGCTAATTTGTGTTCTCCTTGTGCTCCGCCTTCAATTCGTGCTACACCTCGATTTATAGCCCACTCAATGGGGGCGTAATAAGATACCTCGAAATGTAGGCATGAAACACGTTCAATAGCTCCCCAATACCTTCCATAAGCTATTGTCGAGTTATTTTCTTCTCCAAGCATGAATAATGAACTTGCAATATATTTTTTTTCTTTTATTTTCTCTGCTATACATATGGCAAAGTGATTTGGCATTTTTTCTGCCACAAATGAAAAGAAATCTCTATTTAAGTATGGTGCGTTGCCGTGTTCGAAATAGGTTCTTTCATAACATTCATAAAAAAAATCCCAATGATGGTCCGTAATTTCGTTTCCTTGAATCATCTTACACCTTACGTTGGCCTCTGAAACTTTGCGCCTTTCGGCTTTGATTTTTTTTCTTTTTTTTTGCGACAAGTTTTTCAGAAAATCTTCAAATGATGTAAAACCTCTGTTNTTCCATTGAAACTGAACTCCATACCTTCTTAGCCAACCAATATCTTTTCCAATATCTAGCTCTGATTCATCTCCAAATAACAAATGTACGGATGAAAATTTATTTACTATTGTCTCTTCAATTAAAATATTCAATATATTAATTTTTGACTCTTTATCTCGCGAAAGGATTTTTGTACCTGGTATTGGACTAAATGGACTGGCAATTAACCATTTGGGATAGTATGGTTTACCAGAGTTTTCAATTGCATTTGCCCAAGCCCAATCGAAAACATATTCCCCATAGGAGTGAAATTTAGCAAATCTTGGAGCAATTCCACATAAAATGGAATTTTCATCATAAACTAGTAATGGTCTGGGTACCCAGCCAGTCTTTTCTCCTACACAACCGGTTATTTCCATGGCAACTAAAAATTCCCATTTAGTAAACGGAGTTTTGGATGGACTTAGATTCCAGATATTTTCATAAATTTTTTGTGGAATTTTTGAAATTCCTGCAACGGTTTCTACCTTATACTTTGTCACTTATTTCCCTTATGAATTATGCTAAAAATAACTATTGCACAGATTAATCCAATTTTAGGTGATTTAAATTTCAACTCTAAAATTATTCTAGAAAATGCCAATGCAGCATCTGATGGGGGATCTGACGTATTAATTACCCCTGAACTTAGCTTAACAGGCTATCCACCTGANGACCTTCTTTTGAGAACTAGTTTCTTGGAGCAGGTGGATAAAAAGCTCAATGAATTAATTGGCAGAGTACGAAACAGTTCACCAGAATTAACAGTGATTGTTGGCCATCCTTTAGCTGATAAAAATAATAAATATCTTTTTAATGCTGCGACAGTTTTTCGTTCGGGAAAAATTATTGGTAGGTATGGAAAATTGGAGTTACCAAATTACACTGTTTTTGATGAAAGAAGATATTTTGACCCTGATGGGTCCCCATTTATTTTTGATATAAAAGGTGTGAATTGTGCTCTTAACATCTGCGAGGATGTGTGGTTTTCAAGAGCTCCTAAGATGGCAAAAGCAGCGGGGGCGGATATTATTTTGATCTTAAATGCCTCACCGTTTCATGCGAACAAACAAAAGGAAAGAATGGCTGTTGTTAAGAAAAATATTTCTAAGATTGGTCTACCCGCAGTGTTTTGTAACATGGTTGGTGGACAAGATGAATTGATCTTTGATGGCAATAGTTTTGTGATGGACAAAAATGCTAATATTTTAGTAAATGCACACCAGTTTAAAAACGACCTGATTTCATTTGATTATCATAAAAACAGTATATTAAAAGCTGGAAGGATTGAGAAACCTAAAGAGTTTTTATTACAAATTTATAATGCTCTTGTGGTTGGCACTAGGGACTATGCTTCCAAAAATGGTTTTAAAAGTGTTTTGATTGGGTTGTCTGGTGGAATAGACTCTGCATTAACATTGTCTATTGCTGTTGAGGCTTTAGGTTCAAAAAATGTTGTTGCTGTCATGATGCCGTCCAAATATACGTCTAAATTAAGTTTAAATGATTCCAAACTGTGTGCTGAAAACCTTGGTGTTAATTTACAAATAATTTCTATCGAGTCTTTGATACAAGAATTCGACAATTCATTGTTTGAGAGTTTTAGGGGTTTATCAAAAGATGTCACTGAGGAGAATTTACAATCAAGAATTAGAGGAGTTTTATTAATGGCACTCGCAAACAAAAACAAAAGTTTGCTACTGACTACCGGAAACAAGTCCGAAATTGCGGTTGGATACTGCACATTATACGGTGATATGTGTGGAGGTTATTCTGTCTTAAAAGACGTCGTTAAAACTTTGGTATATGACTTGTCAAGATTTATTAATAAACAATCTAAAAAACTAGGAAAGCTTACCCCAATTCCAGAAAGTGTCATAAATCGTCCTCCGTCAGCAGAACTTGCTTACGACCAAAAAGATGAAGACTCCCTTCCTTCCTATAAAATATTAGATGATATTNTAATTGGTTATATGGAAAATTATTTAAGCTTTAAAGATCTTGTTAATTTAGGTTATCCTGAAGAAACAGTTGTTAAAGTTTTAAGGTTAATTAAAATTTCGGAATTTAAAAGAAGACAATCTGCTCCTGGAGCTAGAATTACAAAAAGTTCTTTTGGTCGTGATTGGAGATATCCTATTTCAAATTGTTTTTCCGAATATGGAGACTAAATATGAAAGAAATCATCGCCTTGATTAGACCCTTCAAATTAGATGAAGTCCGTGAGGCTTTAACTGAAATAGGGGTTAATGGCCTTACTGTAACTGATGTTAAGGGGTTTGGTAGACAAAAAGGACACTCAGAAGTCTATAGGGGTGCCGAGTATGTAATTGACTTTGTACCAAAAATAAAATTAGAACTTGTGATAAGAGACGAACTTTACGAAAATGCACTAGAAATCATTCTAAAAGTTGCCAGAACAGGAAAAATAGGTGATGGAAAAATTTTTGTGAGAGATATTGGGGATGCTGTAAGAATTAGAACTGGTGAAAATGGTGACGAGGCCCTCTGAGCAAGACAATTACAGCTCCAGATCCACCCATATGTCTTGGTGATTGACAAAATGCTAATACTTCCTCAGTCTGCATTAACCAACTCCTTACTTTGTTTTTAAGCACAGGTTCTTTGCCTTTCGAACGAAGTCCTTTACCGTGAATGATTCTCACGCATCTTTTGTCGTTTTTGCTACANTGCTTAATAAATCGATAAAANGCTTCTCTAGCTTCTGATGAAATATAGCCATGTAAGTCGAGTTCACCCTGTAAGGTCCAATTACCTCTTCGTAGCTTTCTGATGGTTGCGGATGAAACTCCATTCCTNGCAAATGANAGTTTNTCATCTGTATCTAAAAGTGTTTCGGGATTTATGTCCGTCAATTGACTCTCCAGTAAGGCTTCTTTTTCATCCAACAAACTTTGAACTGGTATGGCTCTGGGCTTTTTTCCAAGTATAGTCTTGGGGTTTTTGGGCCTGCTCAAAGGCGTAGCATCAGATACGGCCTCACGAAAAATTTCAGATTCAACAGATTTCCCCCCAACACTTTTTTCAATCATTTTTTTTGAGTGTTTTAGAGGAGTTGCATCTGATACAGCATCTCGAAAGATATCTGCTTCAGATTGATTCGAGATATCTTTGGGCATCTAATGCTGCCATGCAACCGCTAGCCGCACTAGTAATTGCTTGTCTATATGTAAAATCTTGTACATCACCAGCCGCGAAAACCCCCTTGATATTAGTTTTTGTTGAATCTTTATCAAAACCTCCTAATGTTTTTATGTAACCATTCTCCATTGCCAACTGACCTTCAAAAATACTTGTATTTGGACTGTGTCCAACAGCAATAAAAACACCTTCAACATTAATTATTTCATTTTTATCATTAATTGTTTTAATCTTAATTGAATTAACACCTGTCTGATCGCCAATGATTTCTTCTAAAGTGGAATTCCATATAATTTCGATTTTTTTTTCTTTAACCTTTTGCATTATTCGGTCAATCAAAATAGGTTCTGCTCTGAATTTTTCTCTTCTATGGATTACAGTGACTAAACTGGCGATATTGGATAGATAAAGAGCTTCTTCTACCGCTGTATTTCCACCTCCAATTACACAAACTGGCTTATTTTTAAAAAAAAATCCATCACATGTAGCACAAGCAGAAACACCCTTACCTAAAAATTTTTTTTCTGAAGGAAGACCAAGATATTTTGCAGATGCTCCAGTACTTATTATTAGACTATCACAAGTGTAATCAGACGAATCTCCTTTTAGTAGAAAAGGTGATTGATTTAAAATTACTTTTGAAATATGGTCAGTTACAATATTTGTATTGAAAGCAATTGCATGTTTATAAAATCTCTCCATAAGATCTGGACCCAAAACACCAGCAAAATCTGCAGGCCAGTTTTCAACATCTGTTGTTGTCATCAACTGGCCGCCTTGTTCTATTCCAGTTATCAATGTGGGAGTCAAATTAGCTCTCGCAGCGTAAATTGAAGCAGTGTACCCTGCAGGACCAGATCCTAAAATTATGAGTTTATGATGATTCATGTTTAGCCAAATGTTATGTTTATGATCATAATTGTAAATAAGAATTTAATTTTTTTTTTAAAAAAAGTGTTTTTATGATATTAAAGTCTTCAAAGTCAAATAACAAAAGAAGAGTTTCTACTCGAAGGGGTAGACATTCTGCTAATCCTAAAAATTTGAATGACTCCAAAAAATACAGTTCTCCCTTAGGAGATCTATCTTGGCTACTATGGGCAACTTTATCTTTGTTTTTACTGTTATCACTAATTAGCTGGTCCCCACAAGATGGTGGGTGGTTTCAGATTTCCTCACGTGAGGAACCGATTAATTTATTAGGACGAGTTGGAGCTAGCTTGTCAGATTTTATGATTTTTTGCTTTGGTCTTTCGTCTTTTTGGTGGGTGGTGCTTTTTGGCTATATAACGGCTTTGTCTTTTAAAAAAAATTTAGTAAATAGAGAGTTAGAGAAACTAAAAAGTTCAGATTCAGATAAAAAAATGATTATGCNTTCGAATAGTGACAAACATTTTTATTCCAGCAACTCCCTGTATTACAAAAGTTTGGGTTTTATATTGTTACTAAGTGGGAGTGTAGTAATCGAGGCTCAAAGATTAAATTTCGAAAANATTATTTTGAATAATGCTCCTGGCGGAGCTTTA
The DNA here is from genome assembly GCA_002170285.1 of Betaproteobacteria bacterium TMED100. Taxonomy (GTDB): domain Bacteria; phylum Pseudomonadota; class Gammaproteobacteria; order Burkholderiales; family Burkholderiaceae_A; genus UBA7377. The sequence goes on along the minus strand of NHFB01000028.1, from coordinate 6,172 downwards.
GGAAGTGTGTTGGGCGGGTTAGGAGAGTGGGCTTTTGGTCCATTTGGTTTGATGGTAATTAGTATTTTTTTATTTTTTTCAGGCTTATCTCTTTTCTTCGGTTTTAGTTGGTTTATTGCTTTTGAAATATTTGGGAAAATTATTGAAAGTTCTTTAAACAAAGTGAAATTTTTATTTCAGTCCTTAGAAGATACTAGATTGGGAATTAAAGCTTTACAAGCACGCATTTCTAGAACAAATAAAGCGAATGATAATTTTAAGATTAATTCTATCAAGCTTAAAACAAAAGTTGATCATAAACCGTCAAGAAGTACATCTGATGCACTAGGGCAAAGAGAACAACAGCCTCTTTTTGAGAGTGAGACTGATAGCAAACTTCCTCCATTAAGTCTTTTAATTAAAGCTGAAAATCCAGCATCAACAGTTTCAGAAAGTACTCTAGAATATACCTCTCGCTTGATTGAAACTAGACTTAATGATTTTGGTGTTCAGGTCAGGGTTGTTAGTGCACAGCCAGGACCAGTTGTCACTCAATACGAAATTGAGCCTGCTGTCGGGGTCAAAGGCTCACAAATCGTGAGCCTTGCTAAAGATCTTGCAAGATCTCTTTCACTATTATCTATAAGGGTTGTTGAAACAATTCCCGGAAAAAGTTTCATGGGTTTAGAATTACCAAACTCAAAAAGAGAAATCGTCAGATTGTCTGAGGTGTTAGGTTCTGATAGTTTTATTGACAATTCTGCTACTCTTCCTCTTGCCTTAGGAAAAGACATTTCTGGGATTCCAGTGGTTTTCGACTTAACCAAGATGCCTCATCTTCTTGTTGCGGGCACGACAGGATCAGGAAAATCAGTGGGCGTTAATGCGATGTTACTATCACTCATTTATCATTCTAGCCCGAATAAAGTTAGGTTTATTTTAATAGATCCTAAAATGTTAGAGTTTTCTATGTATGAGGATATTCCACATTTATTAACACCTGTAGTAACAGACGTAACAGATTCTGGAAAAGCATTGAGATGGTGTGTGGGAGAGATGGAAAGACGTTATAAGTTGATGAGCACTCTAAATGTTAGAAGTTTAACGAGCTACAACCAAAAGGTTAACAACGCTATAAAGGCTGGAGCACCAATAGAAAATCCATTTTTTGAATTTGACTCAGATGTAGAACAAACCTTCGAAGATAATAGTGTTAAAGATACAAATTTAGATTTGAGATATTTACAACCACTTCCAAAAATAGTTGTAGTAATTGATGAGTTGGCAGACTTAATGATGGTTGTCGGAAAAAAAATAGAGTCACTCATTGCCAGATTGGCTCAAAAAGCTCGAGCCGCAGGAATTCATTTGATATTAGCAACACAACGCCCGTCGGTTGACGTAATCACTGGCCTAATCAAAGCTAATATTCCAGCCAGAATTTCTTTTCAAGTATCAAGCAGGGTAGATTCTAGAACTGTATTGGATCAAATGGGAGCTGAGACATTACTTGGTCAAGGTGATATGCTTTTTTTAATGCCTGGAAGTGGTTTGCCCAAACGTATACACGGCGCATTTGTTGCGGATGAAGAGGTTTTAGCAGTTGTTGATTACATAAAAAAAACTGCTGAACCAAAATACGATGAAAACATTTTGAATGAACAGTTTGATCTAGATTCAAAGACTAGTCCGAAAAGTTTGATCGATACAAACAAAAAAGAGGATGCAGAAAAAGATCCTCTATATGATGAAGCAGTAGCAATAATTTTTAAAAACCGACGTGCATCTATTTCACTAGTTCAAAGACATTTGAGAATTGGTTACAACAGAGCTGCTAGGCTTTTGGATGCAATGGAATCAGCAGGAATAGTTTCAGAAATGCGTTCTAACGGAAACAGAGAAATATTGGTCACACCAGGAAATTAATTACAGGCACCAACTAAATGTATTTACAAATTCAATTTAAGATAATTATTAGTTGTACCTTTTTCCCCTTGCTTTTTGCATATGCTTTTGCCCAAAATTTCATCAAAGATGAATCTTCAGCTTCCAACAGAGATATAAAAGAGGTAAAAACTTCAAATCAAATTCTTATAGATTTTTTAACCAATACCAAATCATTAAAAGCTGATTTTACTCATCAACAGAGTAACTCAAGTGGGAGGGCTATTACATTTTCAGGAAAACTTGTTTTTAGGAGACCGGACAGACTACGATGGGAGGTAAAAACACCTTATCCTCAGTTACAGCTTTTAAGAGGGAAAGAATTTTTACTTTATGATAAAGATTTGCAACAAGTAACAGTTAGAGAAATTGATGACTCATTATTTGATAGCCCTGCAGGTCTTTTATTTTCCTCTGGCCCAGGTGCCAAAAAATTACTAAATGATCGTTATTTACTAATTTCAGCTCCCGATAAAAATAATCTCAGATGGGTTCTGGCTCGTCCAAAAAATTTAACTGATGATAACCCCACAATTGAATTAGGTCTTAATTCAAACGGATTTTTATCAGAGTTAATAAGCCTAGATATCTTTGGTCGATCTAGTCGAATAATTTTGACTAATATTTCTTGGAATGAAGTTATAAAAGATGTAGCTTTTGTTCCTGTGATACCCTCTGGTGTTGAGTATTTGAAGCAGTAAATTAAATCTTATGATTGAAAAACCATTATCAGATTTTTTAAGACCGCAAGCTTTAAACGATTTGGTTGGTCAAGATCACCTCCTAAGTGAAAATTCTATTCTTGGAAAATGTGTTGTCAATAAAAACTTGCCTTCTTTGATTCTTTGGGGACCTCCAGGTAGTGGCAAAACAACATTAGCAAGATTATTGGTTGCAACAATAAAAGCTGAATTAATACAAATTTCAGCTGTGTTGTCTGGTATGAAGGATATCCGCAGTGCAATTGAGAAAGCCAGAGTAATAAAGGAAAAATTAGGAAAGGTTGTTGTTTTCGTTGATGAGGTTCATAGATTTAATAAAGCTCAGCAAGACGCTTTTCTTCCACATATTGAGTCTGGGTTATTTGTATTTATCGGAGCAACGACTGAAAATCCTGGTTTTGAAATAAACTCTGCTCTCCGCTCTAGAACTCATGTTTTGATTTTAAAAACACTAAACAATGAGGCTTTAAATATTTTGTTAAAACGAGGTTTTAAAGCACTTAATGTTCCTTTTGAAATTTTTACTGTCAATGCTATAAATTTCTTAATCAATAATGCTGATGGTGATGGTAGAAGACTTTTAAATATTTTAGAGAGCATATGCAATAATATAAAAATTGAAAAAAATACTAGAGTTACTCTAGACAATTTAAAAAATATATTTCCACAGATACAACGTTCGTTTGATAAGAAAGGCGATCAGTTTTACGATCAAATTTCTGCTTTTCACAAATCTATAAGAGGTAGTGATCCTGATGCGGCTTTGTATTGGATGAGTAGAATGCTCGATGGTGGTATGGACCCTAGATATTTGGCACGAAGAATAATAAGAATTGCCTCTGAGGATATTGGTTTAGCTGATCCAAGAGCTTTGTCAATTTGTCTTGATGCAGCTAGTGCCTATGACAGACTTGGCTCTCCTGAAGGCGAATTAGCCTTAGCTGAAGCAGTTATTTTTATTGCGGTTGCAGCAAAATCTAATGCAACCTATAAAGCATTTAACGCTTCGAAAAAATTTGTCAAAGAGCATTTATCTGATCCTGTTCCAGTTCATTTGCGAAACGCATCTACTGTTTTTGAAAAAAAACTTGAGTATGGAAAAGAATATGATTATAGCCATGATAATTTAGATGGGATATCCAGAAATCAGTCTTATTTCCCCCATAGCTTGTCTTCATTAAATCCTGTTTTTTATGAACCAGTTGACAGAGGTTTAGAGGTCAAAATTGCATTAAAGTTATCTGAGATAAAATTAAAAAGGAATGGAAATTAACTAATGATAGACATCCAATTAATTCGAAGAGATCCAGATTTTGTAGTTAAATCATTATTAAAAAGAGGTGTTGAATTTGATATAAAAGAATTTACTAATTTAGAAATGGCCAGAAAAGACATACAGATCAAATCTGAGACATTACAAAATCAAAAAAATCAAATTGCAAAAAAAATTGGACAACTTAAGTCAAGTGGTGAATCAATAGATTCTCTGTTAACCGAAGCTGCTCAAATACCAAAATATTTGGATGAATTAAACAAGAAATTATCTGAGATACAAAATAAAATTAGTGATTGGTTGAGTTCGCTCCCTAACCTTCCTCATCATGATGTTCCAGAGGGAAAAAATGAAGAATGTAATTTAGAAGTTAAGAGATGGGGACAGATTCCTGAATTTTCATTCAAGCCAAAGGAACACTCTGAATTAGGAGTTGACCTTGGTCTGGATTTTGAATCGGCGTCAGATTTATCAGGCTCTCGATTTGTTTTCTTAAAGGGACCGCTAGCTAGACTTCATAGAGCACTAGTTCAATTTATGTTGGATTATCAAACTAGTAAAAATAATTATTTGGAATGTTACACACCTTACATTGTTAACAAAAAAACTCTTTATGGAACAGGACAACTACCAAAGTTTGAAGAGGATCTTTTTTCTGTTAAAAAAGGTGGAGACCTAGATAAAGAGGAATCCCTATATTTGATTCCTACTGCTGAGGTATCTCTNACAAATTTGGCTNCAAATAAAATNTTTTCNGCTTCTGAACTGCCANTTCGTTATACAGCCCATACCCCTTGTTTTAGATCTGAGGCAGGTTCTTATGGTCAAGATACAAAGGGTTTAATACGTCAACATCAATTTGATAAAGTTGAGATGGTTCAAATTGTAAACCCAGAAGATTCTAATGATGTTTTAGATGATATGGTAACCAACGCTGAAGATATTTTAAAATCTTTAGGGCTTGCGTATCGAGTTGTTCTTCTTTGTAGCGGAGATATGGGTTTTTCTGCAAGTAAAACTTTTGACCTTGAGGTTTGGTTACCTGCTCAAAATACATATAGAGAAATATCATCATGTAGTAATTGCTCTGATTTTCAAGCACGCAGAATGCAAGCAAGAGTAAAAAAGACTTTGCCTAACGGAAAAACAAAAAATCAGTTTGTTCATACTCTTAATGGTTCTGGATTGGCGGTCGGAAGAACTCTTGTGGCAATTTTAGAAAATTTTCAAACTGAAAATGGGAGTGTATTAATTCCTGATGCTCTTCATTCTTACATGAATGGAGAGACTGAAATCAAACCATAGAGNTAGAGTGATNAAAATAATGTTTCAAAGGAGAGGTGGCAGAGCTTGGTTTAATGTACCGCACTCGAAATGCGGCGTGGAATGTAAATTTCACCGCGGGTTCGAATCCCGCCCTCTCCGCCATATAATGATCCAAGCAAGTCCAAGAAAGTCTATAAGTACATTATAAAACAATAACTTAAATGNTTTTACCGTACAAAGCTATCTAGCAACATTTATTCAAATCCAGTATAATTGTGGGTAACAAATTGGGTAACAGATGGCTATTTTTGTTCTTTTATCCAAAATGTGGGTAACAGCACCATTTTTTGCGGGTAACAGAATGAAGCTATCTAAGTTGAAAGTTGACAAAGCCAAACCAAAAGANAAGCGATACCGTTTGTCTGATGGTCTTGGCCTTTATCTATTGGTTAGTCCTAATGGTTCNAAGCTCTGGCAANTGAGATANCGATTTAATGGAAAAGAGAATGTTGCAAGTATTGGTCCATACAACCTAATTCCACTNTCTGAGGCCAGAAAAGAAAGAGACAAACTTAAACTCACCCTAAGAAGTGGTTCTGATCCAGTAANGCTAAAAAAAGATANAACNCAAGAGAACAAGAATTTTGAGTTAGTGGCAAAAGAATGGTTTGAGATTTGGAAAAAAGACAAAACACCAGGNCATGCTAAAAATGTAATGAGCAGACTGCAAAGAGATATTTTTCCAGTTTTGGGTAAAAAAATTGTCGCCACAATTACAAGAAAAGATGTGCGTTTCACAATTCAAGAAATTGCATCCAGAGGTGCTATTAATTTAGCCGGTCGAGCCTTGAATATGGTCAATCAAATTCTGACCTATGCTGCTGATGAGGAAATTATTCAGGTTAATCCTGCTAGTGATTTAAAACCAAGTTTAATTGTTGGTTCAAAAAAAACTGTTAATTACAAAAGAATTGATGAAAGTGAAATA
>NHFB01000027.1 GCA_002170285.1 Betaproteobacteria bacterium TMED100 | reverse complement strand
TTTTGTAACAAAACGGTTTTTGTAATCTTGCCATGATTTAATTTTTTTCTTTTTTTCCTTTGCTGGGGGGTTTATAAGCTTAAAAGCGTCTTTTTGATATTCTAGTTTTTTGAAATTACTCTCCAAATATTTCAAAGAAAATTTATGATTTTTGTGCATATGGCTAATAAACTTGACAACCTCCTTATCCTTTAGCCAGTCTTTTGTCTCTGTTTTACTCTCAACTTGAACACCAAAAACAAATAGAGACACCATAATCAAAATTTTAATTGGCCAGACAATTTTCAAATTTTTAAACTCAAACAGCATAAAGTCCTATTTTTCACTTGGTTCTTCTGTATCATAAAGGTATACTCAATTTTTTTTGGAAAATATTTCATGGTAGTCATACGTTTAGCTCGAGCTGGTTCACATAAAAGACCTTTTTACCACATTGTTGCCGCAGACTCTAAATACAGTCGCGATGGACGATTTATTGAAAGATTGGGGTTTTTTAATCCATTGGCGGCAAAAAACGAAGAGAGTATCAGAGTTACTCATGATAGGGTTGTTTATTGGGTTGAACATGGTGCTCAAGTTAGTCCAAGGGTAAAAAAACTTATTTCCTCTAGTCAGGGCACTACCAAAAAACCAGCTGTCAAGGAAAGTATTTCTGCCTAAAAATAATTTTAGCAATCATAGCGAAAAATTTTTACTCAGAAGATTTGAGAAATTAGGTCCCTGTTTAAATCGGTCAAAAGATAATTTTGACAAACTCAAACCTGTTGTATCTACACCACCCAATTTAGTGTCTGTGGGTTTTATTAAAAGTTCTATAGGTGTCAAAGGTGATTTAAAAGTGNTTTATGAAAAGTCATTTTTGAATTTAAACAAGNGCATTATTANTAAATCTTTTTTTGCCGGTTTTAATACTNTTTGGATTAATACAAAGTTTTCTATTTTTTCAAGCCGTATTAACTCAATCNTNTATTGTAAAGATTTTTTTAAGTGTAATTTAGAAATTATTAATAGTCGTGAAATAGCTGAAAGNTTCACTGGTTCATTTTTGGAAGTGCCAAGATCTGAGCTATCAAAGGATTTCATTGTNGAGGATAAAAACCAAAATTTATTAAATTTGAAAATCGTTAATTTAGATGGTAAGACTCTTGGTATAGTGGANAAAGTTGACGGCAATGGTTTTCAGGACTGGATCTTTTCAGGTCAAATAGCTATACCCATTGTGGATAAACATATTAAAAANGTTGATTTATTTAATGGAAAAATATTAGTAGACTGGGAGGAATCCTGGAAATAATTTAAGGCATGAGATGCAATTTGACGTTGTCACACTGTTTCCTGAGTTGATAAATACGTGGAGTTGCTCAGGTGTATGTGGAAAAGCTTTTCAAAACAATATAGTTCAACTTACATGCTGGAATCCCAGAAATTTTGTCTCCGATTCAACTGCTGTTGTCGATGACAGACCTTATGGTGGTGGTCCTGGAATGGTTATGCTNGCGGCTCCTCTTAAATCAACATTAACTGCTATAAAAAAGACATTAAATTTAAATAACAAAAATAAAGTCATCCTTTTTTCTCCAATCGGTAAACAAATTAATCAAGGTTTAATTGAAAGGTTTGTAAGCAACAAGCACAAAAGCCATCAATTTTCTCTGATATGTGGAAGGTATGAGGGAATTGATCAGAGATTTATAGATTTATATGTTGATGAAATTTGGAGCTTGGGGGATTTTGTCAATACAGGTGGCGAGTTGGCGGCTATGGCTTTCATGGATGCATTGATTCGTCGATTACCAGGATCACTTGGAAATGCTCAATCCTCATTGCAGGATTCATTTATAAATGGTCTTCTTGACCATCCGCATTACAGCCGTCCTGAAAAATTTGAATCAATTTCTGTTCCAAGGGTGCTTTTATCTGGACATCATGCGAAAATAAAAGAATGGAGACGTAATAAGTCGTTGGAAATTACACGTAAATACAGATTGGATTTGATTGAAAAAGCTAGAGATAATGGATTATTGACATTGAAAGATGAAAATTGGCTCACTCTGCTTGAAAATAAGGTTACGAAAAAGGATTAAGAATGAATGTTATTGACGAAATAGAAAAGAGCGAAATAGATAAATTGGACATTAAAATACCGGATTTTGGATCTGGTGATACAGTTAAAGTGAGTGTAAGTGTTGTCGAGGGTGAGAGAAAAAGGCAACAAGTATTTGAAGGAGTAGTAATTTCAAAAAAAAATAGAGGTTTAAATTCCTCCTTNATTGTTAGAAAAATTTCATCTGGTGAAGGGGTAGAGAGAACTTTTCAAACTTACTCTCCGCTAATTTCTAATATTAAAGTTGTTAGAAGAGGGGATGTAAGACGAGCCAAATTATTTTATCTTCGCCAAAGATCTGGTAAATCTGCAAGAATTAAAGAGAAACTTCCTANTAGACGTAGTGAATCTGTGATAAAAACAAAAAGCTCACNTGACATAGACAATGGNGAAAAATCANCTAAAACTCAATCTGATGATTGAAAATATTTTTTTTTTAGTGAAATAATCCAATAATGNTATTAATCAGTTTATTACTTGCAATTCTCATAGAAAGATTTTTACCTGCTCCTTTTGGTGTTGTGGATGATTTCTTATGTAATGCTTTAACTGTCATAAAAACTAAATTAAACTCGGGCGAGAATTCATCTGCAATAGCTTCATGGTTTGCAGTAACCTTCGTTTTGGGATTAATTTGTTGGCTNATCTGGGTTCTTCTNTCCATGATTCATCCGATTCTATCAATATTTTTTTCCATTCTTGTCCTCTATTTAAGCTTTGGGTTTAGTAATTTCATGAATAAATTTACTACCATCCAAAATTGTTTAAAAAATAATCAATTGGAAGAAGCTAGAAAGCATTTACATGATTGGGCGGTTTTTGTTGGTTCNGATCAAGTGATTNTTGAAACTTCCAAATCCGGGGATATTCCATCNGTGAGTAGAGAAACAATAAGATTAGCAATTNTAGCTGCTCAGAGAAACTTGTTTGGTGTAATATTTTGGTTTGTTGTGCTTCCAGGACCGATTGGACCAGTTATATACAGAGTTTCTGTTCAAGCTTTGAGGTCGTGGAATCATGAAATCCAACCTGATTCTAAAGTTGATGTTGCAGTCNAAACTGAGGAAAATTTGAAGACTGAAATTAACCAAAAAAAACAACCTGATTTTTTTGCAAACATTTCTACAAAAGGTTTCTTTTGGTTGGACTGGGTCTCAAGTAGGGTTACAGCATTTATTTTTGCCATCGTTGGCAACTTTGAAGATGCGATTCAAATGATAAGAGCCCGTTCTGCCATAGTTTCTAAACAAGGATATGATTCAGAAAGAATACTTTTGTCTGCTGGAGAAGGAGCTATGACACTTCGACTTACAATTCCAGTAGCAGNATCTGGCTCTGATGAATTTGAAAAAATAACTGCGTCTGATTATGTTGTACCAGAGTTGAGAGAAACAGATGAAAATAGTTTAAAAGTCGTTGCCGGATTAATTTGGAGATCCCTGTTTTTATGGTTTTTTGTTATGGTATTGGTTACATTGGGTTATTTATCTAATCTTTTGAATTGATCAACTCTAAAAGTTTTAACCAGATTTTTAGTCTAGTGCGAAGGTTTATATAATCAAACTGTTTTTTTTTGGATTTTGATAAATTAGCTAGCAATTTTTTTATCTGACACTCTGGCTCCTTATCATGAATACAATTTGAAAATTTACAATCTCCAATTTTTTTATTAATTATTGCCCATTCGGGAAAAACTTTCTTGATGTCATTTAAAGTCAAATGATTAATTCCAAATTTTTCTATACCAGGAGTGTCTATAAGCCAGATTTTGTTTTTCATACCAATAGAAGTTTTATAGCTTCTCGAAGAGGTGGTAGTGTGTTTCCCAGAGTTAAGAAACTCAGAGATAGATGCAACTCTAATTTTAGCGTCAGGGACTAGTAAATTAATAATGCTACTTTTTCCCGTTCCAGATTGACCAACTAATGCCACACTGGAACTTAATCCATTTTTTTCATGGCTTTCAATAGATTTTTTTAAATCATTAATACCATTCTTAGAAAATGTATTTGTCTTTATGACATTAATATTTAGTAAATTAAATAAAGATGGTTCACATTTTAAAGTTGACGAGTTATTTAGAGATTCGATTCTGAATGGAGATATCAAATCCAAAGTTTTTTTTATTTTTTTTGTTTGCTCTTTTAAATCTACCTTATTCAATATTATTGAGACTGAAATATTTTCTTTTAGAGCTGATGCCAACATACTATATAAAGTTTCGGAGGAAAATTTTGGTTCTGAGGCTATCACGATGTAAAGACAGTCCAAATTAGCTACTATTAGTTTTTGTTTGGAGTTATTTTGACGAAAAAAAAGATTGTTTCTTTTACTAATACCAGTAGCTAAAATAGGTTGAGTTTTTTTGTTAACGGTTACAAAATCATTCGTGACTAAGGTTTGTTTTTTTGTTCTAATTAAGCATGGAACAGTTTTATTGTCTAGTTCGATCAAAGCCCTGTTGCCGAAAGTACTNATTACCCGATTTTCAGTTTTATCCAAAATTTTATCTTTAACTAAGTTGTGTTTTAATTATTATATAAGGGAGATGTAGTGGAAAGTTCTGAAGTTAATTCAGCTCATAATTTAGTCTGGGTGGATATGGAAATGAGCGGTCTAGATCCAGATACTTGCAGGATTCTTGAAGTTGCCGTGGTAGTAACAGACTCTCATTTAAACACTATTTCAGATGGAAAAGTCTTTGCTATTTTTCAAGAGGAAAGTCATCTTCAAACTATGGATCACTGGAATCAAACTACTCATAAAAAAACAGGTTTAATCGAACGTGTTAAATCATCTGAAATAAATGAGCAAGTTGCAGAAAAGAAAATTTTAGAATTTTTAAATCAGCATAGTACAACTAATAGATCTCCTCTTTGCGGTAATTCAGTNCATCAAGACCGTCGATTTATGAGGAAGTATATGCCAACTTTTGAATCTTTCTTTCATTATAGAAACTTAGANGTAAGTACTTTGAAGGAGTTGTGTAAAAGGTGGAAGCCCGAANTAGTCAAGGGNTTTCAAAAAAAAGGAGCCCATACTGCTTTGGCTGATATTTTAGAATCAATAGATGAACTCAAGTATTACAGAGATAATTTCTTAAGAGTCTAATTTTTTTTNTATAAATAGAATGTTTCTTTTTGTCTTGGATCAGCTTTTCGGTGTCCAGACCAAGTCAANTTGTATTTTTGTTCCTTTAATCGAGGATTTGAGATTTCATGTGAATTGGACCGAGTTGTTTTTCTAATCAAAAGAAATTTACATTCAAACAGTTGTTCTTTAATTGGTTGGTTGATTTGTAAGTTTGAGTTCGAAAGAATTATTGCTCTAGATTTAAGGTCATTAAAATCTATTTCTATGCAAGATTTGGATTTTTCAACATTATGATCATTAACAGCAATTTTTATTTTATTTGTCAGATCGCTATATCCTCTATTTATCTCCAATGCAGGGCCCCATAAATTTATCAATAATACCCATGTCATGCCTAATCCACCTGCACTCAAAATCACTGGTCTCCATAATAGTGGTTCACTTACTCTAATCCTCCATCCAATCAACATTAACCAAGCTAAAGTCGCAACTATTCCAAGAATTAGTTCCTTTGTTGAGTACACTCCAGAAATTCCAGGAGCGGCTCGTAAAACTTTACTCTGAATGAACTCAGGACTTCCAGTATGAAGAGCTAGCCAGTACATCCAAATCATTACCCCTAAAAAAGTGAAAATAGATAAAGCAAAATAGTCTAGAAGATTAGCAACATTTCGTGGAAGAGATAACAATCCGAAGGCTGCTAAAACAGCAAGTGGAACAACAGGAACAAATTTAATTCCNTCAGAAATAAAAATACCACTTATGGGCATAGCAACTGTACATATCAGCAAAGTTAATGGCATTNTAAGATGTGATAGGCTCAAAAATCCTCTTTGATAAGCTTGAATAGAAAAAGCTGTTACGATTGGCCACAGAGGCCACCATGTCCACAACCAAGTTTTAATAAGATACAAAGGTTGTGGCTTATCAAGTGTTAATTGGTTTTGCCACCACGTCTGTAATAAATTTTCAGAACTATGAGTAAAGATAAAAAAAACTACAGGGAAAAAAGTAATCACGCTAAATAAAACGGCAAATGCTAGAAATATTTTTTTAACTAAGGTCCATGGATTACANGTAAAAAAAATAACAAATCCCGCTAAACATACCGCAAGAAAAGATCCAACACCAGAGCATAACATCAGAAGTGAGGAACTGATTCCAAAAANAGCACCAGCTTTTTTGGGGGTTTCTGGTGCGGTNACAATTGCAAAAAAAATTGTAGCATTTAGCATGAAATTAAGACCAGTTTTTCCTAACTCATGCCATGGCATAATTAACCCAAGACATGAAATTGTTATTAAAACTGAGCAATCAGCAATATTAGAGCTAAATTTTTCTGAAGTTGGACCAATACCAAGAGGGTCAATCGGTTTTGATTCTCTTCGCAAGGCTAATTTTTTTGTTGCTAACCATAAAATTGTTAGNCCAGATAATGCAAAAAAACCCTGAATTACCCTACCAACATCATCTATGATTTCTAAACNAAAATTGAGACTTAATAAGTTTGAAAATATAAATTTGAAAAATACAATAAAAACAGATGCAATCCATGTAAATAAAGGACCGTCATTAGCTATTACAGAGCCGTACAGATTTGGAACAATGCAGCTCNCGGAAAATCCTTGAAAAGCATCAATACAATTTTTAATTAAGGCCACACCGTAAAGGTCAGTTCCTCTCCATGGACCTCTATCAATCAATCCAAAACCCAGGATTGAAAAAACTAAAAATATTATAAATATTCTAGGACTTTTTTTGGATGCGCTTGCTACTAATCCTGGAAGAGGACGAAGTTCNCCTGATAAGCTAATTAGTTTTTTAAGCGATATGTCGCTTTTTTTGAAAAACGTTTGAAATGCTCCGCTATTATGTGGAGGTTTACTTAATCAAATTACCCGCTTTTTTTTGAAGCAGTACCGGTTTTTTTCCCAAATTTTTGTCTAAACTTCTCGACTCTACCTGCTGTNTCGACAATTTTTTGAGTTCCGGTGTAGAAAGGATGAGATTCGGAGCTAGTATCCAACTTAAATAGAGGGTACTCTTTTCCATCATCCCATTTGACAGTCTCTTTGGTTTTAACTGTAGAACGTGTCACAAAACTGTAATTNTTTGATAAATCTAAAAAAACTACCTCTCTATAATCTGGATGAATGCCATCTTTCATATGTTATCCCTAGTTTTAAAATTAATTTTTTATTTTAGAGCAATTGTTAAGCTAGCAAAAAAATTTTTTAACCACCTTTTTTCATCAAATCAAAAAATTCAGAATTATTTTTAGTTTGACGCATTTTATCTAGTAAAAACTCTATTGCNTGAATTTCGTCCATATCATGGATTATTTTTCTCAATATCCAAATTTTTTGTAATAAGTCAGGTTTAACAAGAAGCTCCTCTTTCCTCGTACCCGATCTGTTAATATTTATCGCGGGATAGACNCTTTTTTCTGCCANCTTTCGTTCAAGGTGGACTTCCATGTTACCAGTCCCTTTGAATTCCTCATAAATTACTTCGTCCATTCTACTTCCAGTTTCAATAAGAGCGGTAGCTATTATTGTCAATGATCCACCCTCCTCAACATTTCTGGCCGCACCAAAAAATCTTTTTGGTCTGTGGAGTGCGTTAGCATCAACTCCACCTGTAAGTACCTTACCTGAGGTTGGGACGACGGTATTGTAGGCTCTGGCTAATCTGGTAATTGAATCTAACAAAATTACAACATCTTTTTTGTGTTCAACAAGTCTTTTAGCTTTCTCTATGACCATTTCGGCGACTTGAACATGTCTAGGTGCTGGCTCATCAAATGTTGAGGCAACCACTTCTCCTCGCACAGATCTTTGCATTTCTGTAACTTCTTCAGGTCGTTCATCAATCAACAAAACGATCAACTTTACCTCTGGGTGATTTGAAGTTATCGAATGTGCAATATTTTGCATCATTACAGTTTTCCCACTTTTAGGTGATGCCACTAAAAGAGCCCTTTGACCTTTACCAATTGGAGCCACCATGTCTATAATTCTGCCAGTTATATTTTCTTCAGCGCTAATTTCTCTTTCTAAAGTAATTCTGTCGTTAGGAAAAAGAGGGGTTAAATTTTCGAATAAAATTTTATTTTTAGATTTATCAGGAGGTTGAGAATTAATTTTGTCAACTTTGACTAATGCAAAATATCTTTCGCCCTCCTTGGGGGTTCTTACCTCACCCTCGATTGCATCCCCAGTATGAAGGTTAAATCTTCTAATTTGTGATGGCGATAAGTAAATGTCATCAGTGCTAGCCATGTATGATGCCTCTGGGGATCGGAGAAATCCGAAACCATCTGGCAGTACCTCTAAAACACCATCTCCAAAAATTTGCTCACCAGCTTTAGCTTTTTTTTTCAGAATGGCAAACATCAATTCTTGTTTACGAAGTCTACTAGCAGTCTCAATATCATGAGTTCGCGCTAAATCAACTAATTCGGTAACTGGTAAGGCTTTAAGTTCTGATAGGTACATTGGCAAAATTAAGAAATTAAAAAATTAAGAAATTAAAAAATTAAAGTGATGAATGTATTCGGTTGTGTCTAAGGAGAGATAAAGGTATGTTTTAATTATGACTATGCTCTATATGTTGCTGTCTATCCATGCAGTTAGATGAGATTTTTGAACGGCCCCAACTTTTTCAGCAACAACTGCTCCATTTTTAAAAAGAAGGAGGGTGGGTATTCCTCTAACACCATATTTAGCAGGAGTAGAGGGATTTTCATCGATGTTTATTTTTGCGACTGTTAATTTCCCGGAATAGTCTAGAGCTACTTCTTCAACAATTGGAGAAATGGCTTTGCAGGGTCCACACCACTCTGCCCAAAAATCTAATAATACGGGCTGGTCTGAATTTAAAACTTCGGTGTCAAAAGTATCATCTTTTACGGATTTAACCAATTCGCTCATTTTATTTTTACTTTAGTAGGGAATGTTTGAGTATTCTGCACATTGCAGATTTAGAATTTTGAAATATCATAACACTATGTTTGAAAAGGGTCACGTCACTTTTGACTAAATGGAGAAAAAAATAGACCAATATAGCGATTTTAACGGTTTCTCAATTAAAAACTTGCAACAATCTATTGTTTTTTGGAGGTTTTTGTCGGCCAAAAATTATTTTGCTCGTTCATTATCATTAAACCGTCAAATTACAGAAAAAAGGANGGATAGGGGCGAATTAAAAAAATGGGCTCTACCTCAGGTTTATTTGATTAATGATGAAACTTGTGAACCATTTGAAGAATTTACTCGTAATTCAATTGATTCTAATGTTCTTTTACCAAAACTGTTTCTTACAGATAATAGTGAAGTAGCAACAAGAATTAAGAAAACATTACTTTCGATTGGACAACCCAAAAGAGGAGTATTGCCCTCAATTAACTTATTGTCCAATTTTGAAACTTACCAAGCCAATAGGCCAATCGACATAGGCTCCGAAGTAATGACCTCAAACAGCAAGAGGTTGATTGATCTTATTGATAAAATACCATTTTTGGATGATCATTTTTCAAATAAGTCTCTTTCATCATTTGAACTAGCATCAAATTGGTTAAAAATTATAGACAGGTGGGAATGGCTAGAAGAAGGTTGGAGAATATTAGGCTCGCCTTTAATAAAAGAGCAAGAAGATAACTTTGACTTAGGATCACTTGAATTTTTGTTTTTGTTAAAAAATGCCTTACACGATAAATCAAATCCAGCTCTTTGGCATAGTAGACAGTTTAAATTAGCTTTAAATAACCAGCCAAAAAAGAAACAATCTGTTGATTCTTACTCTGGTGTAGTTATGGTTTTAACAGAATTACCTGATCCCCTTACACTTGCGAAGGCATTAATTCTAGCCAGACAAAAAATTAGTTCATGGAAAATTTTTCTAATTAATTATCCATTAGCTTTTGACAGTAAAAAAGACTTTAAAAGTTGCAAATTATTTAGAGCATGGAAAAAAAACTTTCCTTTAATTTGGCCTGAAGCTTTTAAATTTAAGGATGAAAATAATGTCCCACAAGAAAACATTGGTTTTGAAAAAAGGAGAAAAGAATCTTTAGATAACTGTAAACTAATTTTAAAAGAGCACCAAAAAAAACCTGGATCTTTACCTCTTCGTTGCATTGAAGTGAAGAGCTTAGAGAGTATGACTGAAATTTTAACTTTAGAAATTAAAACTTTATTAAATAAAAAAGTATCTAAAATTGGAATTATAGCCCTNGATAGAAGAGCCACTAGAAGATTAATAGCCAAACTAGATCAATTTAAAATTGATGTGAATGATGGCGCAGGTTGGTCTTTAAATACTTCAGTTGTCTCTCTTTCTATAATTATTCTCATTAAAATAATCTCAAGAAAAATTACTGTTGACGACTTTTACTATTGGTTAAAAATTCCCTTGGTTTTTAAGGCTCTGACCAGTAATAATTTTCTTACTTCAGATAATTACAAAAAACTAATATCTAGAGTGAAAAGTTGCAAAGTAGCAAATAATATTTTCAAACTCTTGCCTGTTGATTTGAAAAAACTATTAACGAACAACAATTTTGACTCATTAGAGAAAAACTTAATAACAACACTAGAAAAAATTGGCATGGAGCATGAGTTATTGTCAGATCCAGCAGGTCAAGTCGCTTTAAAAGTATGCAGAAAGTTGGAAGTTAGTTTGATTGGAAAGCCTGTTAGCTATGATTATTTTATCAACCTTGTTGAGTGGGAATTTTCAAATAGTAAATTTCCGTTAAAACCGCTCGATACAGCTATTAAATTAATAAATCTACAACAGGCCTTATGGAATCCACCGGACGCTATCATAGTTATAGGTGCGACAAGCCAATACATGCCAAATGTTGTAATCCCTAAGTTTGTTGAGCCGGTTTTGTGGGAAAAAGCATTAGCACAATTTAGTAAAAAGCAAATTGAATTATTTAGGTTGAAAATTTTTATTAGTATTTTAAAGCTACAAATTCCAATTACGTTAGTCGGACAGTTGCAAGAAAATAAGGGCTCTACCAGTTGGAGCAGATGGGTTGAAAGAATTCGCCTAATGTTACCTGGAGAACTAGAAAAAAAAATATTTTCAAAGTTTGCAATTTCCCACATAAAAAAAATTTCAGAGAACTCTCCAAAACCTTACCCATCTGTTTACTTAAAAGATTACCCTGAAAGCATTTCTGTAAGTGATATTAAAAGCTTGATTGAATGTCCATATAAGTTTTTTTGGCTAAACTTTTTTGGGTTAAAAAAAACTGACTATTTCGGAAATAATTCAGAATATCGCGATACAGGGATCGGGCTTCATTTGCTTATGGAGCGAATAGGAAATTTCTCTGTAGCTGCACCTATCCAAAGTAAAAGTAAATTTACTGAAAAAGATTGGGTAAATTTTTTTAATTCCAATATAAATCTAATGAGGAAGCATAAGTTAATATCTTGGGAGACAGCTTTAAATCTTAGGGCTAAAATTAGTCCTCTATCTAAATGGTGTGAAAGTTTTTTTTATGCATCTTCGCCTCTCATGATAGAAAAAAAAATAAGTGCTAGATTGCCAAAATTGCCCGTTCTAATCAAGGGGAAAGTAGATAGGGTTGAACAAAAAAATGATAAAGAAAAAACAACAATTTTAATTGACTTCAAATCATCCAAGGTTGTTGGTTTAAACAATGAATTGCAGAAGGCACAAATTTTAATTTATACGTGGCTATTAGATGTTAACGATACTCACATTACAGAGGCTGGATATCTTTGTGTGACCAATAAAGAGACAAAATGGCTCAAGGTGGAACAAACATTGACTCAAAAAAATTTGATAAATAAACTTAGCTTAGCTCTTCTCTCCCTTAATAGTGGGCATCAAGTGAAACCTATAGCAGCTATATCTGGACATGTTTGTCAAAAATGCTCGGTGAGAAATGCATGCAGAAAAGATGAATGGATGATAAATAACAGTCTTTGGTAAATTTATGTATAAAGCATTGAGAGAAAATAAAGTTTTGTCCACAACATTAGCTTGTGATCCAAATGTTTCTTTTGTGGTTGAAGCCTGTGCTGGAAGTGGAAAAACCTGGTTAATTTGCTCCAGAATACTTCGCTTCCTTGTTGAGGGCGGAAGACCTTCTTCAGTACTTGCATTGACATTTACAAATAAAGCCGCATCAGAGATGCAGAGTAGATTAAAACAGTTTCTTCTATTTTTGGCTGTAAAACCAGATGAGGAAGTAGTAGAAAAATTACTTTCCATTGGAATTAAAAAAAATAATATAAAAAATGTTTTGCAAAGAGCAAGATCCCTGTATGAATGCATTTTGATGGAGACAGAACAACCCGTTATTTGCACTTTCCACTCTTGGTATTCAAAAATATTAGCTATGTCACCAACTCAAATAAGTATTTTTAGCAATATTTCGTTGGTAGCCTCAAGCAAGGAATTTCAAAACAAGGTATGGAAAAATTTTTTAGATACTCAAGAAAATAATGTTAACGGTGAAGATTCGGAGTTTATGTTGTTGGTAGAAACTATTGGAGTTAGGTCCATTAAAACAGCATTATGCTCGTTGATTCCTATCAGACCTGAAGTTGAAGATATAATAAAAAATCAGAATCTTACACCTGAAAATGATGGTATTCAGCAAGCCTTAAAAAAATGTGATTTTGAGAGGAAAATGTGGTGTGATAAAAATTCAGAAGAATCTAATTTCCTATCCCATTATTTTAATCAGATAAACGATCGAGAGATTTTTACTAAATTATTAATAGATTTAAATTCAAATAATCTCACAGACATTGCAAGTTGTTTTTTGGTTAAAGATAAATCATCAATGCATTCGAGNTTTATTAGGAAAAGAGATGAAAAAATTTGGGGAGAGCATGCTGAGGAGGTAAAAAAAAGAACTTTATGTTTTGCTAATTCATTGGCTTTGCTGTTTAAAAATTGCGAAATTATTATCCATGAAGCTAGAGATGTGGTGTTAAGGAGTCTAGCTAAAAGCTTTTTTTTATCTCTAGATTTATATGTATCTGAGAATAAGGAAACAGATTATTCGGGGCTAGAGTTCTTGGCGTGGAAAATTATCAGTGGAACATACGGCCCATATGTGCAAAGTCGTTTAGATTTGCATTATGATCAAATATTGATTGATGAATTTCAAGACACAAGNTCAAGCCAATGGAAAATTTTAAAATATTGGTTAAACTCNTATATCACAAGCGANTNAGGTGNTGATACGAGTTCACCAAAAATATTTGTTGTTGGTGATCCTAAACAATCTATCTATAGGTTTAGAGGTGCTGACCCGAAGATATTTTATAAAGCTCAAGAATGGTTGACAAAAAATTTTTATGCACAAAAANTAGAGACGAACAAAACCCGACGTTGTGCCCAAGAAATCATTAAGTTNATGAATTTGCTTTTTTGTAAAAGTACACTNTTAGATTATAAAAACCATCGTAGCTATAACCAAACAAGAGGAAAGGTTTTTCGTCTACCCATAATTAATAATCAAGTTGATNTTTCAAATAAAAATAAAGATAGAAATTGGNTGCTAGATCCGCTAGGGGGCAGGAAGTCTGATTTGTGGAAGGAGGAGGGTGAGCAAATTGGAAAAATTTTGCTAGAAATAAAAAAATCTTTTGATGATTTTACTTGGGGTGATGTAAAGATTTTGGTTAGAAGTCGTGTCCATTCCAAAGATATAAGTGAGTCCTTAACCAATCTTCAGATCCCTAACATATCAGATTCAAATTTGAATTTATTAGATCAACAAGAAATAATAGATTTAGTTTCACTTTTAAGATTTTTGGTTGAAGACACTTCTGACTATACTTTTGTGGTTTTGGCCAAATCTAATTTATTTGACATCCAAGATGATGAATTAATTTGGTTAAAAGAATATTGTGATGTTACAGGAACAAATAATTCACTTTGGGAAAATTTAGTTTATTTTGTGAAAACAAATGAAAAGGAGATACCAAAAAAATTCATTAAATTTGTGAACTACATAAAACTCTCCAATGAGAAACTTGAATTTATGCCAGTACATGATTTTCTTCAATATATTATCAGTTCCAGTTTGATGAAAAAAAATTTGGAAGAGAAACTCAACCCATTCAGGTTTTCAAAAGCACTCTCTAATATAGAAAAATTCATTGAGTTTTCATTAGATGTTGACTTTGGAAAATTTCCCAGTCTCGCTAAATTTTTGAAATACATTACCCAAGTAGCAGAATATAAGGATTTAGAAGGCTTAAATATTGATCATACTGATGAATTTGATGCAGTGTCTATACAAACATTACACAGTGCAAAAGGTTTAGAGTCAAGAATTATTGTATTAGCAGGGATGAGTGATTTAGAAAACTATGATAAGGAGGGTATCAAGTGGTTTTATTCATTAGATCAGGATCTTGANAGTATTGTTGAAATATCATCTTTTAAAACTGGCGATTACCTACTTCCAAATCAAGAANAAATTTCAGTGTATGAAGAAAAATTGATTGAGCAGGAAAAACAAAATTTGTTGTATGTTGGAGTTACGAGAGCAAAAGAAATTTTGATTTTGAGTGCAGTTGAGCAAAAAAATTTCACTGGATCTTGGTATGATTTGGTATCTAGGTATTCGAGNCAACACAATTTTTTAAAAAACTCACAAGCTGAAAATGCAAATTGATGAAAACCGCCTGACAGAAATTGGTAAAGCTTTTCATTGCCTCATGGAATTTAGTGCAGATCTTTTAAATCTTAATTTTACTACAGCAAAAAATTTAATTATTGAATTTCCCTTGAGTTCTTGTGACCAAGACCTAGTTTTAAAATCGATTGACAAAATAACCAGTTCAGTAGACTGCATGAAATTGCTTAATTCAGAATCAACTCAGACATTAGTTGAGTCTGAGTGGATAAGTGAACTTGGAGAAATTCTTAGACCGGATAGAGTGGATTTTAATTTTGACGATAAAATTATTAATATCATTGACTTTAAATGGAGGGTGAGCCATAACCAAAAAAATTCTTACGTTTTGCAAATGTTAAATTACCAGAAAGTTATAGAACTAAATTATCCCAAAATGACTGTGAAATCATTTTTAGTTTCTTCTGATGCACAAATTTNTTATATTAAGGGTAATCAGTTGTTACACTTAGGTTGACGAGTCTCCCCGCATTGTGAATTCGTTAATCTGGTCAGGTCGGGAACGAAGCAGCCATAGCGATACCTCACTAGTGCCGGGGTTAAGGCTCGTCACCCCTTTTAAAAATTTTTAAGTCTGAACAATTTTAAATTTAAGAATAATTTTTAATAGCTATGGAATTAAACAGGAGCGATTCTTCACTTGATAAAGTTTTGGCGAGAAAATGGAGGCCGAAGAACTTTTCACAGGTGATTGGACAGGAAACTACTGTCAAGGCCTTGAAACACGCTTTAAAAACCAATCGTCTGCACCATGCCTATTTATTAACTGGAAGCAGGGGGGTAGGTAAAACAACAATAGCTCGTTTAGTTGCGAAAGCAGTTAATTGTCTAAGCGGCGAAAAAAACGAGCCATGCACCATTTGTAAGACTTGTAAAGAAATTGACGCAGGAAGTTTTATCGACGTTATTGAAATTGATGCCGCATCCA
The DNA here is from genome assembly GCA_002170285.1 of Betaproteobacteria bacterium TMED100. Taxonomy (GTDB): domain Bacteria; phylum Pseudomonadota; class Gammaproteobacteria; order Burkholderiales; family Burkholderiaceae_A; genus UBA7377. The sequence continues at coordinate 18,805 of NHFB01000027.1, read as the reverse complement.
ACAGAGGTGTAGAGGAGATTCAGCATATATTAGAGCAGACGCAGTATGCTCCCTCCCTTGGTTTAAAAAAAGTTATTGTAATTGATGAAGTACATATGCTCAGTAATCATGCTTTTAATGCCATGTTGAAAACACTAGAGGAACCACCAGACCATATCATTTTCATACTAGCAACAACTGATCCTCAAAAAATCCCTGCCACTGTAGTATCCAGATGTTTACAGTTTGTGTTGAGAAATATATCTAGTAAACTTGTTTTCAGCCATCTAAGTGATATTTTGAAAGTTGAAGAAATTTATTTTGAAGAAAGTGCATTAAAAGAAATATCACTTGCTGCTCATGGAAGTATGAGAGATGCATTGTCAATTACTGATCAAGCCCTAGCATGTGGAGAGGGAAAGATAGACGAGGTAACTGTCATTGAAATTTTGGGCCTGGTTAAAAAAAGTGCCATAGACANATTGATAATGTCAATNGCAGATTTTAACATAAAGTTGACCCTCCAACAGGCTGAGGAACTTATCAATGGTGGAATATCTGCTAGTTCTGTACTAGCAGACTTAGCAAAAATTTTCCATCAAGCGAGTATTTATTTAACCTTGAATAACGACGGCTCAGAAGAATCAGATCAATCTTTATGCTATCTGTGTAATAAAGTAAATCTAGANACNATTCAACTTTACTATCAAATAGTAACTTTAGGCAGAAGAGATCTATCACTCTCTCCAGATGATTTTATTGGGCTAGATATGACCTTAATCAGATTATTTACTTTATTACCAAAAAATATTTCAAACTCCTATAGATCATTAGATAAAACCTCTGATAAAAATGAAGAATTTAATGATATACATTCTCAAAATATGCATTCTCAAGTAGTTGTGACTCAAAAACCACCAGAANAAAGAAAAAATTTGATTACAGAATTAACTCCTAATAATTGGGTGAATTTTGCGAGAGAATTTGATGTGAAGGGGCTCTTGAGACAATTTTTTCATCAGGCAATATTGTTAGAAATTAAAAATCAAGGAGTGGTAACTTTAAGGTTTTTAGTTCCATTATTGGTTTTGAACGAACATACACTCATTGAAAGAGTGCAAGTTTTTCTTTCGGAAAAATTTAAGATCAAAGATTTAAAAATAGAAGTTAAGGTTGGAGATTCTCAAAAAAAAAACCTTGCTGAAGTAGAGCGTGAGATTTTAAATACGAAAATAGATGATTCTGAAAAAAAAATAATTGACTATCCGTTAACAAAAAAACTTATCAAGCATTTTGATGCCAAAATAGTCAGGGATTCAATTGAAACTAAAGAAAACAAGATATAAAGGGAAAGTTTATGAAAAACCAAATTGCNGGAATGATGAGGCAGGCACAAAAAATGCAAGAAGAGATGAAAAAAATTCAAGAAGAGTTAGAAAAAACTGAGGTCGCTGGAGAGTCTGCTTCTGGAAAAGTTAAAGTAACGACTAATTGTCGAAATAACTTGAAATCAATCACAATTGATCCATCGCTAATTTCTAATGATCCCGATGATATAGAAACTCTGGAGGATTTAGTTCTTCTAGCTGTTAATGACGCGATAGGCAAAGCAGAAGTTCTCTCGAACGAAAAAATGTCCAAAGTTACCTCAGGATTGCCAATACCACCAGGATTAAAACCTTTTTAAATTGTCATTTAAGACGGTGTCTAAAATTTCAAATACTTTTGAAGAACTGGTTAAAGCACTCTCGTGCTTGCCTGGGATTGGTCCAAAAACAGCACAAAGAATGGCAATTTTTTTNCTTCACCATAACAGGGAAGTCGCCAAGCGATTGTCTACATCTCTTGATGATGCCTTATTGAAAGTAAAAAACTGTAGCAAATGCAACTCCTTTTCTGAGGAGGATATTTGTTTTTTATGTTCAAATACACAGCGAGATTCTTCAATATTGTGTATTGTTGAAAATCCAGCTGATCAAATGATTATGGAGCAAACTAGGGTTTTCAAAGGGAAATACTACGTCCTCATGGGTAAATTATCACCGATTGATGGCATTGGTCCTGAGGAATTAAATTTTACTGGAATGATAGATAGAGTTTCAGAAGAGAGTGTTAAAGAAGTTTTATTGGCAACAAATTTTACTCCTGAGGGGGAAGCAACAGCACATGCTATTGAAACTATTTTAAAAAGTAGGCGTCTTGTACCACCCCGACGCTTAACAAGATTAGCGAGAGGTGTGCCTTTTGGAGCTGAAATCGAATTTACTGACCTTGGTACTATTGCTCAGGCAGTTAGAGAGAGAAAAATAAACTAAAGTTCTTTGAAATTTTTTAGGAAATTTATGAATATATCCTTAGGATGTTTGCTGTTTGTTGGTTTTTTACCCATGATTTGTGCTGGTATTTCAAAATCTAAATTGGATTATGACAATAAAAACCCCAGAGCTTGGCTTGCCGATCAAAGTGGTTTTAGATCTAGGGCTAACAGTGCTCAGCAAAATTCTTGGGAGGCTTTTTTGTGGTTTTCTGTTGCAATTTTGGCTGTGCATACGACTGGTCAAGCAAAAACAAATGAGGTTGAAATAATGGCAGTTTCGTATGTGGTTTTACGTATTTTTTATGTTGCAGCTTACGTTTCTAATTTTGCTATGCTAAGAACAATATTTTGGATGATTGCTTTTGTTTTAAATATTATGATTTTTACAAAGGCTATGGTTTAAATTGCTGATAGATATAAACCTAAATAATTAATATTTTTACAGTTGGGGGAAGATATATTGCAACTACTTAAGTTGTCATCTGATGTTTTTCATGAAGAGAATAAGTTATTTGATAGGGCAGTTTTAGCACTCAAGGATGGTTCTGTTTTTTATGGTTATTCAATTGGACACTTGGGCACTTCATCTGGTGAGGTGGTCTTTAATACGTCCATGACTGGTTATCAAGAAATAATTTCAGATCCAAGTTATGCAGGTCAAATTATCACATTAACTTATCCGCACATAGGTAATGTGGGTTGTAATCAAGAGGATTTAGAGTCAATAAAGATTTTTTCTAAAGGATTGATTGTTCGTGAAATCCCCATTAATTACTCTAATTACAGAGCTGATGAATCATTGGTAAATTTTCTAAAAAAAAACCGGATAGTTGCCATTGCTGGAATTGATACTCGAAAATTAACTCGTCATATACGAATGAATGGAGCAACTAGCGGAGCAATTGTAACTTTTAAAAATAAACTTGATTTTTCGTTGGATGATGCCTTAAAAAAAGCATTGTCTTTGGCAAAGTCTTGTAAATCGCTGTCGGGACAAAACTTGGCATTAGAGGTAAGTACGGAGAAAAAATATAGTTGGAAGGACTGTCTTTGGAAACATAAACCAAAGACTTGTAGCACTAATATTCTAATAGTTGTTTATGACCTTGGGGTAAAAACTAATATTCTTAGAAATTTCATAAATCTGGGGGTTGAAGTTCTGGTTGTGCCTTACAAAACGTCTTATGAAGAGGTTTTAAATCGCGGTGCGAATGGAATATTTCTCTCTAATGGTCCTGGAGATCCTGAGCCTTGCAATGAAATTATTGATGTTGCCAAAACTGCGATTCAAAATAAGTTCCCAATTTTTGGTATTTGTCTCGGACATCAAATTCTTGCAATTGCCTCTGGCGCTAAAACCAAGAAAATGAAAGTTGGTCATCATGGGGCAAATCATCCTGTAAAAGACCTTGAAACTGGTAAAGTATTTATTACTTCTCAAAATCATGGTTTTGTTGTTGATGAAAAATCTATAAATAATAATGTAAAAATTACCCATAGATCTCTCTTTGATAATTCAATTCAGGGTATTTCCCATAAAACATCACCGGCATTCGGTTTTCAAGGGCATCCTGAAGCTAGTCCAGGACCACATGATTTATCAAATATTTTTTTTAAATTTTTGTCATTAATTAAATCTAATTACACATCGAAATCAATTTAGAAAATTTAAAAATATGCCTAGAAGAAGAGATCTAAATAAAATTTTAATCATTGGGGCCGGTCCGATTGTTATCGGACAAGCTTGTGAGTTTGACTATTCAGGTGTCCAAGCCTGCAAAGCATTAAGGGAAGATGGATTTAAAGTTGTCCTCGTAAATAGTAATCCGGCAACAATCATGACTGATCCGGAAATGGCTGATTCGGTTTATATTGAACCAATTAATGTAAATAGCTTAGAAAGAATTATTGAACTTGAACGTCCTGATGCATTACTTCCTACAATGGGGGGTCAAACAGCATTAAATTGTTCGTTGGAGTTGGAAAAAATTGGAGTTTTGAAAAAGTATTCTGTTGAATTGATTGGCGCAAATATTGAAGCAATTGAGAAAGCTGAGGACAGAAAAAAATTTAAAGAGTCGATGACTTCCATTGGTTTGGAAACAGCTAAATCTGATGTTGCATTATCCTTTAATCAAGCCCTTGAGATTCAAAAAGAGATTGCTAAATTAAAAGGTGGATCTGGTTTTCCAGTAATAATAAGACCCAGTTTTACATTAGGAGGAACTGGAGGGGGTATAGCCTACAATGCTGAGGAATTCGAGTTAATTTGTAAACAAGGTATTGATGCCTCTCCAGTTGGAGAGTTATTGATAGAGGAGTCTTTGATTGGCTGGAAAGAGTTTGAAATGGAAGTTGTTAGGGATAATGCGGATAATTGCATAATCATATGTTCAATTGAGAATATTGATCCAATGGGTGTTCACACTGGTGATTCAATTACGGTAGCTCCTGCACAAACTCTAACTGACAAGGAGTTTCAATTGTTACGGGATGCCTCGATTTCAATTCTTCGAGAAATAGGTGTCGATACAGGCGGGTCAAACGTGCAGTTTGCAATAAATCCGGAAAACGGAAGAATTCTGGTTGTAGAAATGAATCCGAGAGTCTCCAGGTCATCAGCTCTTGCTTCTAAAGCCACGGGCTTTCCTATTGCCAAAGTGGCAGCCAAGTTATCGGTGGGATATTTATTAGACGAATTAAAAAATGAAATTACAGGTGGGCTTACTCCGGCTTCTTTCGAACCTACAATTGATTATGTTGTTACTAAAATCCCAAGATTTGCATTTGAAAAATTCCCGATGGCTGACAGCAGATTGACAACTCAAATGAAGTCTGTGGGTGAGGTTATGGCTATGGGAAGAACTTTTCAGGAATCCTTTCAAAAAGCATTAAGAGGTTTAGAGGTTGGTGTAGATGGTTTAAATCAAATGATTAGTGGTAAAGAGCAAATAGAAATAGAACTATCTGAACCAAGTCCTAAAAGAATTTGGGTAATTGGGGATGCATTTTCGCAGGGATTTTCAGTAGAGGAGGTCTCCGCAATAACAAAGATAGACCCTTGGTTCTTAGAACAGATTAAAGAGTTGATTGATATTGAATTATCAATTGAACGTCTGGTTGTCTCAGATTTAAATAAAGAGCTGTTGCTAGAGCTTAAAAGAAAAGGATTTTCAGATCGCAGACTAGCTAATTTGTTAGATGTTACTGAAACCCAAGTTCGTAGAATTCGACATGAATTAAATATAAGGCCTGTTTTTAAAAGAATTGATACCTGTGCTGGAGAATTTAATTCTTTAACATCTTATTTTTACTCAACGTATGAGGAAGAATGTGAGTCAAACCCAACTGAAAATAAAAAAGTAATTATTTTGGGTGGAGGTCCAAATAGAATTGGTCAAGGCATTGAGTTTGATTATTGTTGTGTTCATGCCGCTATGGCTCTTGAGCAGGAGGGAATTGAGACAATTATGATTAACTGTAACCCAGAAACTGTGTCCACTGATTTTGATATTTCAAACAGGCTTTATTTTGAGTCTTTAACATTAGAGGATGTAATTGAGATTGTTGACATTGAAAAGCCCTACGGAGTTATTGTTCAATTCGGAGGCCAAACTCCTTTAAAGCTTGCAAATGACTTGGAGGCACATGGCGTTAACATTTTGGGNACTAAACCCAACTCAATAGATCTTGCTGAGGATAGAGAACGTTTTCAAAATTTATTGACTAAACTTAATTTGCTACAACCTTCAAATAGAATTGCACATAACGAAGAAGAGGCTCTTTTAATGGCCAGTGAGATTGGTTTCCCTTTGCTAGTTAGACCAAGTTATGTTTTAGGTGGAAGAGCTATGGAAATAGTTCATGATTTAACCGATTTGGAAAGATATTTTCGTGAAGCTGTAAAAGTTTCAAACGATTCTCCTGTCTTGTTAGATAGATTTCTTAATGATGCTATTGAAGTAGATGTGGATTGCATTTTTGATGGAAATCAGGTGTTTATAGCCGGAATAATGGAGCATATCGAAGAAGCTGGAGTTCATTCTGGCGATTCCGCGTGCAGTCTTCCCCCATTTTCACTAAAGCCCAAAATTGTCAATGAATTAAAAAGACAAACCGAAATTTTGGCAAAGTCATTGGAAGTGTGTGGTTTGATGAATATTCAGTTCGCTATTCAAAAAGGAAAAGTTTTCGTACTAGAAGTCAACCCCAGAGCTTCACGAACAGTTCCTTTCGTTTCAAAAGCTATAGGAGTACCTATTGCAAAAGCCGCAGTCAAAGCAATGGTTGGAATAAGCCTTCAGGATCAAGAGTTAATTCATGAGAGAAATTCCCCATTTTTTTGTGTTAAGGAGGCTGTTTTTCCATTTGCTAAATTTTCAGGTGTTGATACAATTCTGGGCCCAGAGATGAAATCAACTGGGGAAGTGATGGGAATTGGTAAAAGTTTTGCAGAGGCCTTCATTAAATCTCAGATAGCCGCAGGAATAAATTTACCAACTTCAGGAGTAGGAGGTATAGCTTTTATTAGTGTTAGAGATCACGACAAGCAAGCTGTTATTCCTATTTCATTAGGCCTAGTTAATCTTGGTTTTGATTTACTAGCAACTAAAGGCACTGCAGCTGTATTGGTTGAAAATGGTATTTCAGTTAAAGTTGTCAATAAAGTTGTTCAAGGAAGACCTCATATTGTAGATGCAATTAAAAATAGAGAAATTTCATTCATTGTCAATACTGTAGGAGATGAGAAAAATGCGGTAACCGACTCTTTATCAATAAGAACTAGTGCCTTGGCAGCAAAAGTTACCACTTACACAACAATTGCTGGAGCTAAAGCCGCTGTTGAGGGAATGACAGCCATTGCTCAATCTCGCCTGGAGGTCTACGATTTAAAACATACTCATAAAAAAATCAAAATCATGTTTTGAGAAATCAAAAAGGGGAATTAGAATTAAGTTAATGTCACAAAAGTAAACACTAAAGCGAAACTTGAATGAACAACACTCCACTTACAAAGCATGGTCTTTCTCTGTTAAAAGACGAGTTACATAAATTAAAGTCTGTAGACAGGCCAGAGGTAATCCAGGCGATAGCTGAAGCGCGTGCACAAGGTGACTTGTCTGAAAATGCCGAATACGATGCAGCCAAAGAAAAACAAGGGTTTATTGAGGGAAGAATTCAAGAATTAGAATCAAAAATATCCNCAGCACACGTTATTGACCCATNCTTTTTNGAGAAAGATGGACGNATTGTTTTTGGGGTATGGACAAAATTTGTTGATTTGGAAAACGAGGANGAGTTTATCTATCAGATTGTTGGAGATGATGAAGCTGATATCAACCTTAATAAAATTTCTATTTCCAGTCCGATAGCAAGAGCTTTAATTGGAAAAAGCGAAGGTGATGTTGCTGAATTTAATGTTCCAAGTGGTGTGCGTGAGGTTGAAATTTTAGAGGTTATTTATGATCTTTCTGAAAAACAATAATTAATATAACTTTGGCTAAATCAATAAATAAACGTTGGATTAAAAAACACTTATCTGATACCTATGTCAAACAAGCTAAAAAAATGGGTTTTCGATCAAGAGCAGCATTCAAATTAATTGAAATAGATGAAAAGTACGGTTTGATTCGACCTGGATTGACTATTCTGGATCTTGGTGCATCTCCAGGCAGTTGGAGTCAGGTTGTTTCAAGAAAGTTAAAACAAAAAAAAAAATTAATTGAAAAAAAAATAGTTGCTGTTGATATATTGCCAGTTAGCCCTATTGAAGGAGTTGAATATGTACAGGGTGACTTTTTAGAAAGAGAAACCACTGAAAAAATAATTAAAGTTTTTAATAATTACAAAATTGATTTGATATTGTCGGATATATCCCCAAACTTAAGTGGTGTAAGTGTTGCTGATTCATCCAGAATTAACTATCTTGGTGAATTGGTGTTAGATTTTTGTTATCATAATCTGAATGTTAATGGAACAGTTTTATTAAAAACATTCCAAGGAAGTGGTTACAGTCAGCTTGTTGAAAAGTACAAGCAAGTATTCTGTCAAGTTTTTAGAAAAAAACCTGATAGTTCCAGGTCTGAATCGGCCGAAGTGTTTGTATTAGCAAAAAATTTAAAAAATAGGGTTGTTTAAGGAAACCAAATCGATTCNAAGTTATCTATTTAATTGGGTTAAATANTAGAGAAGCGTTAAGGAGAAACATTTTGAATAATACAATATCAAAAATTGCCATTTGGATGGTTATTGCCTTGGTGCTTTTTTCTATCTTTCGTCAATTTGATGGTTCTCAAATGAGAGGCAGAGAGGTCTCTTATTCACAATTTATGGAAGAAGCTAGACAGGGTGCAATTAAGTCTGCTGTAGTTGATGGTAGAACTGTTAAAGCTGTTACTGCTGATGATAGACAGTTGGTGGTTAATGCCCCACAGGATTTGTGGATGGTCTCGGACTTAATGAAATATGGAGTTACTGTTTCGGCCAAGGCCGAAGAACAACCATCTCTTTTAATGAGTATTTTCGTTTCTTGGTTTCCAATGCTTTTACTAATCGGGGTATGGATTTTCTTTATGCGACAAATGCAAGGTGGAGGAAGAGGTGGAGCCTTCTCATTTGGTAAATCTAAGGCCCGAATGATTGACGAAAATAACAACGTCATAACTTTTGCTGATGTAGCAGGCTGTGATGAAGCTAAAGATGATGTTTCTGAATTAGTTGAATTTCTNAAAGATCCGTCCAAATTTCAGAAGCTTGGAGGCAGAATNCCTCGTGGTGTCCTCATGGTTGGTTCGCCTGGTACGGGAAAGACACTATTAGCAAAAGCAATCGCAGGCGAAGCTAAGGTTCCTTTCTTTTCTATATCAGGCTCAGATTTCGTAGAAATGTTTGTTGGTGTGGGTGCCGCTCGAGTTAGAGACATGTTTGAGAATGCAAAAAAGCATTCACCTTGTATTATTTTTATTGACGAAATTGACGCTGTTGGAAGACAAAGGGGTGCTGGTCTTGGAGGGGGCAATGATGAAAGAGAACAAACTCTAAATCAAATGCTTGTTGAGATGGATGGCTTTGAAACCAATCAAGGAATAATNGTAATTGCNGCAACTAACAGGCCTGATGTGTTAGATCCAGCTTTACTCAGACCAGGTAGATTTGACAGACAAGTTGTTGTTCCTTTGCCAGATGTTCGAGGTAGAGAGCAAATTTTAAATGTCCACATGAGAAAAGTTCCAATTGGTCCTAACGTAAAAGCAGACATTTTGGCTCGAGGTACACCAGGAATGTCCGGTGCAGACTTAGCAAATGTTGTTAATGAAGCCGCGCTATTTGCTGCCAGACGTGGTGGAAGAACAGTCGAGATGGATGATTTTGAAATGGCAAAAGATAAAATTTTGATGGGGTCCGAGAGAAAATCTATTGTTATGCCTGACGAAGAGAGAAAGAACACCGCTTATCATGAGTCTGGGCATGCAATCGTTGCCAANCTTTTACCAAAAACTGACCCAGTTCACAAAGTCACCATCATCCCCCGTGGTCGTGCNTTAGGAGTTACAATGCAACTGCCTGAAGGTGATAGATATAGCATGGATAAAGAGAGAATTCTTAATACTATTGCAGTTCTTTTNGGGGGAAGAATTGCAGAAGAAATTTTCATGGATCAAATGACAACTGGTGCCTCAAATGATTTCGAGAGGGCAACTCAACTTGCTAGGGATATGGTNACTAGATATGGGATGAGCGATAGTCTTGGACCTATGGTTTATGCTGAAAATGAGGGCGAAGTTTTCCTTGGCAGAAGTGTTACCAAAACTACACATATGTCTGAATCTACTATGCAAAAAGTTGATACTGAAATTAGACGAATTGTTGATGAACAATATTCAGTTGCAAGAAAGATAATAGAAGATAATTCCGAAAAAATGCATGCAATGGCTTCCGCTTTGTTGGAATGGGAGACAATTGACGCAGAACAAATAGAAGATATTGCTCAAGGTAGACCGCCTAGGGCTCCTAAGTCGTCAAATAGTGATAATTCGAGTGATAAAGGATCAGGGCCTGACACCCCCAAAAAATCCGGTGGTGGTGATGTTGCTTCAGGCGACACTGCACCTGCTACCCATTAAAAAAATGAGTCATCACTAACCTTCATTGTCGATTGGACCTAAAAAGAGTTATCAATAAAACACCTCATAAACTAAAATGTGGAAGATTCACTCTGCCACTAAATAGACCCTTAGTGATGGGAATACTCAACTTGACTCCGGACTCTTTCTCTGACGGTGGTCGTTTTAACAACACTGATGGTGTTTTATCCTGTGCTGAGTCAATGATTGAAAGTGGAGTTGACATCATAGATGTTGGGGCTGAGAGCACTAGGCCTGGTTCGGAAGAAGTAAATGAAAAAATNGAGTGGAATAGAATTAAAGAAGTTCTACCTCACCTTTATAAAATGAAAGTCCCAATTTCATTAGACAGCAGAAAACCCTATGTGATGGATAGGGCCTTATCTAGTGGTATTGACATGATTAATGATGTATCCGGTTTTCAATTGGAAGAGACTATTAATCTAATTAAAGACTGTAGTTCTGACAACATCGGGTTTTGTATCATGCATATGCAAGGAAATCCACAGAATATGCAAGATAGCCCAAGATATGGTGATGTAGTTGCAGAAGTTGAGCATTTTCTAATGCAAAGACATGATGTTCTTTTATCTCTAGGAATAAAAAAAAACAGTTTGTTAATTGATCCAGGTTTTGGCTTTGGAAAAACAAAAGATCACAACTTAAAGTTGCTCCACTCTATTTCGAGATTAAAAAATATTGCTCCTGTTTTAGTAGGTATTTCTCGAAAAAGGCTAATAGCTGAAATGAGTCTTAGAGATTGCCCACCAACTGATAGGCTTGGTGGTAGTTTGGCAGCTGCTGTTTGGTCTGTATCTCAAGGTGCGTCAATTGTAAGGGTTCACGATGTTAAGGAAACCGTCGATGCATTAAGGGTGTTTCAAAAGCTAATTGAAAACAAATAAATCAACATAGTTTTGTAAAATTATGGAGTTTAAAAAACTGAGTTTTGGCACTGATGGTGTCAGAGGTAAAGTAGGGGATGCTGGCATCTCACCGGAATTTGTGTTGCGATTGGGAATGGTTGCTGGAAAAGTCTTTAGTTCTTTCAGCAATAAGCCTTCAGTAATTTTGGGGAGAGATACACGGATTTCTGGTCAGATGCTTGAAAGTGCGCTCCAAGCAGGATTCATAAGTGCTGGCGTTGATGTCTTACTCGCAGGATGTTTACCAACCCCTGCGATCGCGTATTTGACTAAATCCATGAGGTTAACTTCTGGTATTGTCATAAGTGCTTCTCATAATTCTTATCACGATAATGGAATAAAGTTTTTTGATGGTGATGGTAATAAACTTCCAGATCAAATAGAACAAAAAATAGAATCTACTTTTAACGATCACTCTTTCTCTAATAGCTCGACCATCTTGGGAACAGTTAATCAACTCAATGATTCCGTTGGAAGATATATTGAGTTTTGTAAAGGAACTTTTCCGAGCCAATTAAGCTTGAGTGGTCTTCACATTATTGTGGATGCGGCACATGGTGCTTCCTCAGGAGTAATTGAAGCAGTATTAATGGAATTGGGTGCAAGAGTAACCTCCATTGCTAGTTCTCCAAACGGTAAAAACATAAATAAAAATGTCGGTACAACTTTTCCTGAAAATATTACCAAAGCTGTTATTAAGTTTTCAGGTGATTTTGGTATTGCTCTAGATGGAGATGGAGATAGATTTTTGGTTGTAGATGACAAAGGAAAAATTTTCCAAGGTGATGAACTTCTCTATTCGATTGCGAAGGATATGGTCAGAATTAATGGTTTAAGTAATGTTCAGGGTGTTGTTGGGACATTAATGAGTAACTTCGGGCTTGAAAAATCCTTTCAAGACATGGGGTTGGAATTTAGAAGATCTAGGGTAGGTGATCGTTTCATCGCAGAGATGTTAAGACAAACTGGATGGAATCTTGGCGGTGAAACTTCTGGTCACATACTAAATTTAAATTTTCATTCTACTGGTGACGGAATCATAAACTCTCTTCAGATTCTTGCAATTTTAATAAACTCTGATGTCACTCTGAGTGAATGGACAGATGAGTTGGATTTGTTTCCTCAATTTCTATTAAATGTGCCCATATCAAAGTTTCCTAATTGGCATCAAAATCAAGAATTTTTAAGAGTTCAGAATAAAATAGGGCTGAAACTTAAAAATAAAGGTAGGTTGTTAGTGCGTCCATCAGGCACTGAGCCTTTATTGCGAATAATGGTAGAAACCAGCAACGAAAATCTGTCAGAAAGCTTAGCTTTAGAACTTAAAGCAAGTTTAAAAAACTAATTTATGTAGTTACTCTCTTCTTAAAACATTCATCATAGTAGGGCATCTAAATCCAGGTCCTATACTGTTGCTTTCTGTTCTACCTTTTGGGCATTTATAAATACAAGTCAGACCACCATCCTCTAATTTTTTTCTCTCAGTAATGTAGCAGTTAATTGAGTCACGACGTGCTTTTTCTCGTTTAATTTTCTCTGCCCGAGCCTTTCTGTTCCTTTCAATCGGGTCCTTTGAGGCGCCCCTTGGAGGCGGAACTGCATAAACTGGAGATGAGAATGATAGAAAATTTAGAGGTTTGTTATATACGGTGTTGTTTGCTAAAGAAGAAAAAAGTGCAATGTTTAAAATACAAGCAAACTTAAATACAAAAGATTTATAGAAACTATTCATTTTAAATGACCTATAAAATTTTTTTATAATGGTAAAAAAACTAATATCTAGTAGACCAAATATATATCTGTTTGTTCATTTACCCAAACTTTTTTTTAAAAATGGTTTTAAAACATAGTTGTTATGTTGCTGATTTTATTAACTGAATGTAAACAATTTGTATTGTATATTTTGTGAAAAGGGGGCGTTAGTTGAAGAACTTTAATTTTTTCATGCAGTGCCATATTTTTGTAACCTTAGTTAGGCAAACTTGAATTTCAAATTTAAATTTTTTCCAACTAATAAAGGAGCTTTTCATGGTTTTTCGTATTTATGCATTGTCAACTGTCCTAGTGGTATTTAGCACCAACAGTATTGCCCGTGACTATGTAAGTATTGCTGGATCATCAACCGTATTGCCTTTTTCGACTATCATCGCTGAGCANTTAGGAAAAAACCCTTCTTTAAAGACTCCTGTCGTAGAGTCAGGCGGCTCATCTGTTGGTAAAAAAGGAGTGTGTGAAGGTGTAGGTACTAAATTTACCGATATTGGTAATGCTTCATCTCGCATGAAAAAGAAAGAACTGAAATATTGTAATGAAAACGGAGTAAAGATAACAGAAATTAAAGTAGGATATGATGGGATCGTTATAGCTAATTCTAAAAAAGGAAAGTTGTTGCAAATTTCCAGAGCGGATTTGGCCAAGGCACTTACAGCTGAGGTTCCATCTAAAGATGGGAAGTCATTTGTACCCAATTATTATAAAAAGTGGTCAGATATTAAGCCATTACTACCTAACATACCTATAAGGGTTTATGGTCCTCCAACAACTTCTGGAACAAGAGCATCTTTTGCTGAGATGATTAACCAAAAATCTTATTGCGGTAAAGATCCAGTTGCAAAAAAACTATCAAAAGCAAGGGGTGATAAAAAAGGAAAAAAATGTAGGGCAATGAGAACAGATGGCGCTTATGTAGAAGCTGGTGAGCAGGATAATTTAATAGTTCAAAAACTCAAAGAAGATTCTGATACTTACGGTATTTTCGGATTTTCTTACCTTAACCAAAACTCTGATACCATTCAAGGAGCAATTTTAGATGATGTTGCTCCTACATTTGCTAATATTGCAAGTGGCAAGTACAAAGCTTCAAGAGCACTTTATTTTTACGTTAAGCATCAACATATTGATGTTGTTCCTGGAATAAAAGAGTATATGGTTGAATGGACAAAGCACTGGGGAGAAGATGGTATTTTGACTGACTCAGGTATGATCCCCATGGGCGTAGATGAAAGAAAGAAATACAAAACTGCTATGTCAAGTCTTCCATTATTAAAAGATTCAGATTTATAGTAGTTAAATAAAGTAAGATAAACTTTATTTAGAATTTAGGGCTGAACGAGTTTTCTCGCTCAGCCCTTTTCTAACAAGGAAATATAAGATTTGAGTTTAATTTTAAATTTACTATTAATTATTTTTGCTATCAGTTTAGTGTTTTTTTTTATTGCAAAAGCCAATGCTAATAATTTAAAAGTAAATTATTCTCTTCACTCGTTACCTATCTACCATGCTTCATGTTGTGCATTAGCTTCTTTGCTTCCAGCTATCATTTTACTTTTTGTCGTATCTGTTGGTGATCAAATTTTTTTTAAAATTTGGATCCGGGATTTTTACCCTATTGAGCTTAATAATGGTAATAAGTTTGATGAGTCATTACTTTTGATAAAAGTTTTAAATTTTGTTCAAGGGAATCAATTTGGTGATCCTGAGGCTTGGGTGATTTCTGCCGGAACACAGTGGAAGGAGTGGGCCAATAGATCTGATTTTTTTCTTAGTGTCTCTGTTCCTGCCTTAAGTATTTTAGGGGGGCTGGTAACACTTAAAAGTATTAAGGCTGACTATAAAGCTCGAAATAAGGTTGAAACAGTTTTGCTGTGGATTCTTGGTTTAAGTTCAACTGTAGCAATAATTACAACTATAGGTATTGTGTTATCAGTTTTGTTTGAATCTATACGTTTTTTTAAACTTATACCTATTGATGAATTTTTATTCGGTTTAACTTGGAACCCTCAATTTGAGGGTGCTGAAAGAGCTGGGTCTGAGGGAAGCCCTGCCAAATATGGAATGGTACCAATGTTTGTTGGTACCTTCTTGATTTCCTTTGTTGCATTATCTGTAGCTGTACCAGTTGGCTTGTTAAGCGCTATTTATTTGGCTGAATATGCCTCTATTCGCACGAGGTCATTTTTAAAACCCTTACTTGAAATTCTTGCTGGTGTTCCGACAGTTGTCTATGGGTTTTTTGCAGCCTTAACAATAGCACCATTGATCAGGAATGTTGGGGAGGTTTTTGGATTTACAGTAGCCTCTGAATCAGCGTTGGCAGCTGGGTTAGTTATGGGCGTTATGATTATTCCATTTATTTCTTCATTGTCAGATGATGTAATAAATGCTGTTCCTCAATCTTTACGGGACGCATCATTGGGTTTGGGAGCAACCAAAAGTGAGACCACAATGCGTGTGGTGATACCTGCTGCTTTTCCCGGAATTGTTGCATCAATAATATTAGCGGTTTCCAGAGCAATAGGTGAAACAATGATTGTTGTTATGGCTGCAGGGCTTGCCGCCAACTTATCATTCAATCCTTTAGATGCAGTGACTACTGTTACCGCTCAAATTGTTACAATCTTAGTTGGTGATCAAGAGTTCGAATCGGCTAAAACTTTATCTGCATTTGCCCTTGCATTAGTTTTAATTGTAGTAACGCTATTTTTAAATTTTATTGCATTACAAGTTGTAAAGAAATATAGAGAACAATATGAATGATTCAAAAAAGCAAACTATAAGTTCGGAAGAAGCCATCAATCTAGTTTCTCAATCTTTGAATTTACGGCATAAAAAAGAAAGGAATTTTAAATTAATTGGAAAATTTGCAATTGCCTTGGCGATGTTTTTTCTGGCCACCTTATTTACTATTATTTTATTTAACGGAATACCTGGTCTTTTTCAACATTATATACAGTTAGAAGTTGAAATTGATAGAGAAACTATTGACCCCAAAGGAGATTTATCCCCTCAATCGCTTTTTGAAGGAGATGCAAGAAGCTTAATTAATAAAGCTCTTTATAATTCACTCGGAAATATAGATGACAGGAAGGAAAAAAAATCTGCAAGAGCAATAATTTCATCTGCATCAAGTCAGCGTTTAAACAAAATTGTTATGGAATCACCTGAAGTTTTGGGTCAAACTATTTCTATCAAGTTCCCTGTAGATGATGATATTGATTCTTTCCTGAGGGGCTATATTGATAGAAATGTTCCTGAAGCTGAAAGAAGAGTTAAAAATCAAACAATCCAATTTATTGATAAATTAATTGAAGATGGAAGAATAACCTACGAATTTTCAGACTATCTATTTTTTGGTTCTGCCTCGAGGGACGCCGAAATTGCAGGTATAAAAGGTGCGTTCATTGGGTCAATCTACACATTATTGATATGTCTGTTGATATCCTTTCCTTTGGGTGTTTCTACGGCTATTTACCTAGAAGAAATTGCTCCTAAAAATTGGATAACCGAATTTATAGAAATAAACATCAACAACTTAGCTGCCGTTCCGTCTGTCGTTTTTGGAATAATGGGTTTGGCTGTTTTTATTATTGCTTTTGGCTTACCAAGATCCATCCCCTTATTAGGGGGCATAGTTTTAGCGCTTATGACATTACCAACAATAATTATTTCATCTAGAGCAGCTATCAGGGCGGTTCCACCAAGTATTAGGGATGCGGCTTATGGAATTGGTGCATCTAAAATGCAGATGATTTTTCATCATGTTTTACCTTTAGCTATGCCCGGTATGCTCACTGGAACTATAATAGGTATGGCTCAAGCTCTAGGTGAAACGGCTCCACTATTAATGATAGGAATGGTTGCATTTATCGTGGATATTCCTGGGGGATTTACTGATCCAGGAACCGTTTTACCAGTGCAGATATTTATGTGGGCAGATTTTGCTGAAAGAATGTTTGTCCATAAAACAAGTGCTGCAATAATTATTCTTTTAACTTTTTTGATTTCAATGAACATTGGAGCAATTCTTCTTAGAAAAAAATTAGAACATAGATGGTGATAAAAAAAAGGATTAAGATATGTTAAGTTCCAACCTGGAGAGTTTAGTGTCAGCACCCAAAAAGTCTAAGGATAATGAATTGTTAGAAAGAATCTTGCCAGAGACAACAGTTGGTAATGTCTTCTCTCAAAATCCTAAAATGACTGCAAGAAACGTAAATGTTTTTTATGACAAAAAACAAGCAATTAATGATGTAACTATTGATATTTCTGAAAAGGAAGTAATTGCATTAATTGGACCATCAGGTTGTGGGAAATCTACTTTTTTGCGTTGCCTAAACAGAATGAATGACACAATTAGCAGTTGTAAAGTTGAGGGAGATATTTGCATTGATGGTGATAACATTTACCAAAAAAGTGTCGATGTAGTATCTCTAAGAGCTAGAGTTGGAATGGTCTTTCAAAAACCCAATCCTTTTCCAAAGACAATTTTTGAAAATGTCGCTTATGGTCCTAAAATTCACGGTCTTGTAAAAAGTCGAATAGATTTAGAAGATATTGTTGAACTCTCACTTACTAGAGCAGGTTTGTGGGATGAAGTCAAAGACAGGCTTGACCAACAGGGTACTAGTCTTTCAGGTGGGCAACAACAACGTTTATGTATTGCTAGGGCAATAGCTGTAAGTCCACAGATTATCTTAATGGATGAGCCTTGTTCATCACTTGATCCTATCGCAACCGCAAGAGTTGAACAACTAATACATGATTTGCGGACACAATACACAATAGTAATCGTAACTCACTCAATGCAACAAGCTGCAAGAGTTTCTGACAAAACAGCTTATTTTCATCTAGGAAAATTGATTGAAGTTGGTGACACTAAGAGTCTTTTTATGAACCCTGAACATGATTTAACTAGAGATTACATCACCGGGCGTTTTGGATAGTAACTGCGTTATAATGATTAATTATTTTAAATCGGGGCGTAGCGCAGCCTGGTAGCGCATCTGCTTTGGGAGCAGAGGGTCGGATGTTCGAATCATCTCGCCCCGACCAACTAATAATTTAAACTTCGTCTGCCGGTAGCTCAGCTGGATAGAGCAACAGCCTTCTAAGCTGTGGGTCGGGGGTTCGAATCCCTCCCGGCAGGCCATTCTTCAAATTTTATTTTGTAGTTTGTTGATTTTTTTGTTTTTGATGATAGTGTGTTTAGTTAGTGGTGGCCGTAGCTCAGTTGGTAGAGCCCCAGATTGTGATTCTGGTTGTCGTGGGTTCGAGCCCCATCGGCCACCCCAGTTGATTATTAATAAGTTGGTATGAACGAATTATCACCTTGTTGTTTTCGTTCAAATCTAATAAATTCATAGTATCCACAGTTTTTGTTTTCTGGGTACTCCCTACATACGTTAGGCCTAGCTTTATAAATAGTGCAACTTCTACTTTCTGGATCTAAAAACTGGCAGGTACTTTTGTAGATATTGTCTTTTCTATGTCGTAGTATAATTTCATGAAAACATTGATCGTTGTCTTCGTACTTGTATGATTTGGTAAATTTTTTCTTAGCAATACCAAAACTCAAATTGAAATGTTTTGCAAGACGTAAAATATCTTTCTTTGAAACAATTATTCTGGGGTAACTACAGCAATACCCTGGACATTTAAGACAGTTGTAATTTTTCTTAGGC
>NHFB01000026.1 GCA_002170285.1 Betaproteobacteria bacterium TMED100 | reverse complement strand
TAAATGTTTTTGAATAAAAATCATTACGAAGTATTTGTTCAATAGTTGTCAGTGGACAAGTTAAACCAATTAGAGATTCGGTGGTAATAATTCCCATTAAGGCAAAGTGTATGGCCCTTAACATTTTGTTATATGCCAGACTCCATCCGAATTTATAACCTATTGGTATAAAAAAAAACCCCAAGGTAATGAAGGTAACTATTACAAAGTGAATTATGAGAACAAAATCTGCAATAATTNACATTATTTACG
The DNA here is from genome assembly GCA_002170285.1 of Betaproteobacteria bacterium TMED100. Taxonomy (GTDB): domain Bacteria; phylum Pseudomonadota; class Gammaproteobacteria; order Burkholderiales; family Burkholderiaceae_A; genus UBA7377. The sequence goes on along the minus strand of NHFB01000026.1, from coordinate 27,369 downwards.
AATATCTATTAGNNAATGTTTTCATTCAAACTTTTAAACAAAAGATCAACCGGTAGGGAAAAATTAANNCAANCTACNAATATTATCCTCTTTAAANACAAAATTAGGCAAAAACATAAATTATGAGCAAAAACTTGTTAGTAGTTTTAGGCAATCAACTATTCGATCCAATTTATTTAAAAAATACACAAATCGATCTAGTTTTTATGGCTGAGGACTTTGAACTTTGTACCTTTCAAAAGCACCATAAACTAAAAATATTAATGTTTTTGATTGCTATGCGTGAATATCGCGATGAATTAGAGAGTAATAAATATAAAGTTGTTTATGAAACTATCGGTGCACCCTTATTCAAGACCAAATACGAAGAAAAACTAATAAGAGTAATAAAGAAAAATAAAATTTCTAAATTAATTTTTTTCGAAATTGAAGATAAGTTTTTTGAAAAAAGATTAATCAATTTTGTTAAAANAAATGAATTGGCTTTTTCTATTCTTCAATCTCCTATGTTTTTATCAACTCGTGAGGACTATAAAGAGTTTTCAAATGATAAAAAATTTTTGATGATGAAAAATTATTATCAATTACAAAGAAAAAAATTAAATCTTTTAATGGATAACGATAAACCAATCGGAGGTAAATGGTCTTTTGATGAGGAAAATAGAAAAAGATTACCAAGGAAGATCGAAGTTCCAACTCTTCCAAAGCCTGATTACTCTAAATATGAAGAAGAATTACAAAAATATGTTTTAAAATATTTCAATGATCATCCAGGTAATGTTGATAATCGTTGGATGCCTGTAACAAGAAAGGCAACTAAACAGTGGTTGCAAGTTTTTCTTGAAGAAAGATTATCAAATTTTGGATATTACGAAGATGCTGTCAGTTCAAAATATAATTTCATGTTTCATTCCACCTTAAGTCCAATGCTAAATATTGGCTTAGTTACTCCACTTCAAGTTATACAAGAGCTAGAAAAATATTATGAGAATACGCCAATCAACTCTTATGAGGGGTTTTTAAGACAAATTATAGGTTGGAGAGAATTTATTAGAGGAATATATCAAGAAAAAAGTGAAATTCAAGAAAATGGTAATTTTCTATCTCATACAAGAAAACTAAATTCAAATTGGTATGTTGCAAACACTAAAATAAAACCACTGGACGATGCAATTAAATTTACCATTAAATATGGGTACTCTCACCATATTAACAGATTGATGATTATCGGTAATATTATGAATCTCGCTGAAGTACATCCAAAACAAATTTATAATTGGTTTATGGAAATGTATGTGGATTCATCAGACTGGGTTATGGTACCAAATGTTTTTGGTATGGCAACGTTTGCAGATGGGGGAATAATGTCAACTAAACCTTATATTTGTGGTTCAAACTATATTTTAAAAATGAGTGATTATAAAAAAGATGATTGGTGTGATGTTTTGGATGGTCTTTATTGGAAATTTATTTATAACAATAAAGAATTTCTTAGCAAAAATCCAAGACTATCATTAATGGTAAATGCATTAAAAAAAATTGAAGAATTAAGGAGAAAAAAAATCTTTAAACTGGCAGAAGTTTTTATTGAAGAAAATACTTATAGTTAAATGAGATTTATTAAACCTATTTTCCTCAGGTTGTTGATCAATTGGAGGTTATGGTTCTGGAAACAAACAACCATTTACAAATCCCCCCCGAAAAGAATATATTCGCAAAATGTATTACAAGAACTCAAGGTGTGGATTTAAAAGAAGACTAAGAGGATTGATTCCTTTAACCTAAACTTTAACACCACAAGCATCCAATCAATGTAAATTTGGTTTATGTCCAGTAATTTTGTTTAATATAGTAGTATTTTTAATCAAGGTAACTAGAAAATGAAAATCTTTAATTCGTTTAGAAATTTCAAATATTTTGACTATTAATAACAAAAGATATTTGGTATTTAAGTTTTTCAATTCTATGTTCACTGGTTTGTCACTTGGAACAGTATTTATTATTTATTCTCCTTTACACCCTTCCGTATACTCGATTGGAGGAGTGGCTCTTGCAGTGGCTACAATGGTAATTGCCACTTTATACAATAAGCTAATAAAAATAGAGTATTTTTATTTAATTTCTTTATGTGTCGAAATTGTAATTTTGATAATTGTTTTAGCTGTATTAATTTTTTCCTTAAGCCCTAAAATTGCCTCCATTGTATATATAGGGTATCAAATAACATTTTTTTTTGGTTCTTATTTGGTTCGGTGTGAGACCCTTTTGCTTCAGTCTAAAAAGGTTTTAACCAAAGTGGATATTTTTAAACAATTGGGTTATTTGATGGGCTTGGCTATCTCATATGTTACTTACAAGTGGTTTGAATATTATTTATTAGTTATGGACAACAAAGATCAAGTTTATTTAATGCATTATTGTCTTCTGGTTAACGAGATAATTGTAATTGTTTTTCTTTATTTTTCTTTCAATAAAAGATCCGGTTTATGACATTAATCATTAAGTTTTAGGAGGGTAAATCCGTCTCTTAGTGGTAGCATGACAGTATGAAATTTTGGGTTCTTTGCGATATCAGAATTAAATTTTTTCATAATTTTGCTAGAACTACTTTTCTTTTCAAATTCAGAAAAAACTTTGCCTTGAAGAAATGTATTATCAATGCACACCAATGAGTTTTTATTAATTAAAGAATTGTCAATTATCATATCTAAGTATTCAGGGTATTGACTTTTAGTAGCGTCAATAAATACCAGATCAAATACTATTCTTTTGACTGATAGTTTTTTTAAAGTTTCTAATGCCGGACCACTTTTAATTTTTATTCTTTTTTCTTTAAGTTTATCAAATGTTTCTTGTGCAAACTTAACTGCATAAGGATTGAACTCACAAGTGTAGAGTTCACCATCTTTTGGTAAGCTTTCAACCATTGCCAAGGCAGAATAACCACTAAACATTCCAATTTCTAAAATTTTTTTTGCTTTGGTGATTTTAGTAAGAATTTTTAAAAATTGTCCTTCAACATGTCCACAGAGCATTTGACTACCCAAAAAACCTGAGGATTTTTTCATTTCAAGTGCACTATCCCAATCATGGTTTATTGTTGACTTTGAAAGGTCAGCCAGATTATCTGATTCTGGTGAAGTATTTTTTTCCATGTACGACTCCACACCTTCGGATAAACTAATACAACTATTAAGTTGCAATAGAAGGTGTTTGTCGATAGAAATTTTATCCAGTTCAATATAAAGTTCCTTTAATCTCTCGGAAATAATTCCATACGGACTGTAAGTTTTTTTACTCATTTATTTACTCCAGTGATATTTAAAATGTAATGCCATTTATGATTGATTTAAAGTAGAGTGAATATGTTAGTTTAAATTTTAGGAAAAAAATGTTTTTTAAGTTGTTTGAATCATTAATTGACTCTTACCCTTCCTGCAAGCCAACAGTTCCTCCCAATAATTTATTTAAATTTGCTTGGGCTATGAGTGATGGTTGCCGGTGGCAGTTTTTTTTATTGACTTTTTCTACGGGTCTAATAGGGGTATTTGAGGCCCTATTGTTTGCAATGTTAGGAGACATAACTGATTGGTTAACTGGTTCCCCAACTAGAGCAATTTGGTCTTCCCATTCTGATATTTTTTTTATTGTGATCGTATTTCTCTTGTCAAGCATACCTTTAGTTATTTTAGCGGATGTCCTGAAATATCAAACAATCTTTGGTAATTTTCCAATGCGTATTAGGTGGAATTTGCATAGACTCATGCTCGGCCAGAGCATGGATTTTTTTAATGATGAATTTGCTGGAAGAATCTCAGCCAAAGTGATGCAGACTGCTTTGTCTCTTAGGAGCGTGTTTATAATACTTGGTGATATTTTGGTTTTTATCACTATTTATTTTTTGACGATGGTACTTGTTCTTGGAACGTTTAGTTCTTTTATGCTCATACCATTTGCTAGTTGGTTGATTCTATATATTTTATTGCTAAAGTACTTTATACCTCGTATAAGTGTTGTATCAAAAAAACGAGCCGATGCCATTAGCCTGTTGTCAGGTAGAGTTACGGATTCATATACAAATATTTCAACAATTAAGTTGTTTTCATACTCAGATAGAGAAGCAGAATATTCCAGGGAATCTATGGAAGAATGTACAAGCTACATTAATCCATCAAACCGTTTGACTAGTCTGTTAGAAATGGCCAATCATGGTTTAAGTGTTATTTTAATTATTATGACTGGAGGAACGGTTTTGTGGCTTTGGTCAAATGGTAATGTTGGAGTGGGAGCTGTGGCAGCATCTTTTGCCATGTCATTCAGGCTTATGGGTTTATCGCACTGGGTGATGTATGAGATGGCTGCATTATTTGAGCATGTGGGAACTGTAAGAGATGGTATAAAAATGTTTTCAAAAAGATGTTCTGTGAAAGATATTGATGGTGCTGAAAACATAACAGTTTTCAAAGGTGATATTGATATTCGTTCAATTACGTTTTCTTATGACAAGAAAAACAATGTTATGGAAAATTTAAATTTAAAAATTAAACCTGGGGAAAGGATAGGCTTAGTTGGTCAGTCAGGTGGTGGAAAAAGCACTTTGGTTAATTTATTGTTGCGTTTTTTTGATATTGATCAAGGAAAAATATTATTTGATGAACAAGATATATCTCGAGTAACTCAGTCATCCGTTCGAAAAAATATTGCAATGGTAGCTCAAGACACTTCACTACTTCACCGATCAGTTAGAGACAATCTCAAATATGGCCGACCAAGCTCCACAGACGCTGAAATGTTTGAGGCAGCAAAGATGGCGCAAGCTCACGATTTCATTTTAAAACTTAATGATTCCAAAGGAAGAGTTGGCTATGATGCTCATGTAGGCGAAAGGGGCGTTAAATTAAGTGGTGGACAACGGCAAAGAATTGCTATTGCAAGAGTTATTTTAAAAAATTCACCTATCTTGATATTAGATGAGGCAACGAGTGCGCTTGACAGTGAAATAGAATCAGCAATTCAGGAAAGTTTGAAAACTTTGATGAAAGGAAAAACTGTTATTGCAATTGCTCATCGTTTGAGCACCATCGCCCAGTTAGATCGTTTGATTGTCATTGATGAAGGAAAAATTTTAGAAGATGGTACTCATGAGGAGTTACTTAAAAAGAACGGTTTATATTCTAGGTTGTGGAAACTCCAAAGTGGTGGATTTTTAGCAACTTCGTTGAATGGGCATTAAAAAAAAGGAAAAATTTAACAGAATTGATTAATATGTCTTTAGCAATTTCCTTTTGAATTATTTTATTCCTAATTTGCTTTCCACGGCATTTCACAAAAATATTTGATGCATCTATTTTGTAAAGAGCAATTAAACCATCGCTAGCAACAATAGCAGTAATGACTAACAATTAACCAGAGAAAATTATAGCAGTAGGTAATCCAACTGATTTAACTGTTTTGATACCGCTGTGAAAGTCGGTGTCTTTAATACTGTTTTGACATGTCATCGAGTTGAAATTTTTTAGGTTAGTGTCTAAATTTCTTGTAATTTTTTTTGAGTTTGAGGAACAACTAGAAAAGAGTATTGAGACAAAAATAATAGTAAAAATCTTAAAACGTATTTAATAATTTGTTAATATTTTCCACCTTTTAAAAATTTTTAAGCAATAATTAATCCAATATCAATTTGTTACAACATTTCACTAGCAAAATCTGCAAGCCTAGATCTTTCTCCTCGCTGCAAGGTAATATGGCCTCCGTGTCGCCAACATTTGAATTTGTCAACAACATAAGTTAGTCCGGAAGAAGATTCTGTTANATATGGAGAGTCAATTTGCGCAATATTGCCTAAGCAAATGACTTTTGTACCTGGACCTGCCCTAGTAATTAGAGCCTTCATTTCTTTGGGAGTTAGATTTTGTGCTTCATCAATGATTAAGAATTTATTTATAAATGTCCTACCTCTCATAAAACTTAAAGACTTTATTTTTATTCTGCTTTTAATCAAATCTACAGTTGCAGATCTACTCCAATCNGCACNNGTTTCAAGTCCTCCATGAAGCACTTCTAAATTATCTTCNAGAGCACCCATCCAAGGAATCATTTTTTCTTCCTCGGTGCCAGGCAAGTATCCTATGTCACCTCCAATAGGGACTGTTGCACGAGTAACAATGATTTCACTATAAAGTCTGGATTCTAGAGTTTGGGTTAGTCCAGCAGCTAATGCTAGTAAAGTTTTTCCAGTACCAGCCTGGCCTAATAAAGTTACGAAGTCTATTTCCGGTGTCATTAAAAGATTTAAGGCAAAATTTTGTTCTTTATTTCTGGAAGTTACACCCCAAACAGAATTTCTTGCATGAGAAAAATCTTTTAAAGACTTAAAAATCGCACTTTTTCCATGAATTTCCTCAACAATGGCAAAAAGATTATTTTCTTTTTCTTCAACAATGAATTGATTTACATGAAGTTCACTAACTATAGGTCCTGATATTTTATAAAAGTTATCGCCATTTTGTTGCCATGACTCTATATTTTTTGCGTAAAGATCCCAAAAAGATTCAGTCAAATATTTCGTACCTGTGTATAAAAGATCATCGTCATTGACAACGCTGTCATTAAAGTAATCCTCTGCAACTAAAGATAAAGCTTTTGCTTTAATTCTTATATTTATGTCTTTTGAGACTAATATAACTTTCTTTTTTTTGTATTTTTCTACAAGTTTCTTAACAATTCCTAAAATTTGATTATCTGGTTTTTCAACTTCAAGACCTAGGGAAATATTGATCTCTATTTTTTCGGTTTGGAAAAACAAAGAACCTGTTGCATCTGAATGACCAAGTGAATTTAATGGAACACCTAAATTTAATTTTTTAACTGTCTCTTCTAAAGATGCTCCAATTAGTGAATCAATGCTTCTGGTCACTTGACGTACATTTCTTGAAACTTCAGACATTCCAGTTTTATGTTCATCTAACTCTTCAAGCGTAACCATTGGTATATAAATATCATGTTCTTGAAATCTAAATAAACTTGTTGGATCGTGCATGAGAACATTAGTGTCAAGGACAAATAGTTTATTATTTTTGCTTTGAGGAGTTTTATTTAGTTGATTTTTTTGAGATTTTTTTAATTTTTTGGTTTCAATTTGTGGACTGATTATATTAGGTTCATTTGACCTTACATTTGTAGATATTTTGGAAAGAGAATTTTTTGTTGTTTTTCTATTTTTTTTATTTGAATTACTCAAATTTTTTTTAGATGACAATTCTTTTTTATCAAGAATAGTTGCAAGCTTTGTAGGAGCATTAGGTAATGGCATTATTATTACTTTTCTAAAGTTGATTGTTGACGTAAGAACCGACGTATTGTAAAACCTGCTCAGCATGTCCTTTTGCCTTCACTCCTCGCCAGCTTTTTTCAAGAACAAAATTTGAATTGATAAAAAAAGTGCTTCTTTCAATTCCTTTAACCATCTTGCCATACATATTCTTTTCTTTTATTACGTCAAACAACAAACATAAATCCTGTGTCTCATCAGCAACTAAGTTGATAGAAAGGTTAAATTTTTTTGCAAATTTATCATGTGATTTTATATTGTCTCTAGAAACACCAATAACTTGTGTGTTTAATTTAAGGAACTTATTGTGGAGTTTAGTAAAATCTTCACACTCTATGGTACAACCAGGTGTGTTGTCCTTTGGGTAAAAAAATACTATTAGGTTATGTGTTTTGTATTTATGTAAATTGGTTGAACCAAAAATAGTTTTGATTGGTAAATTTGGTATTAAATGTCCATTACTCAAGAGTTTATTAGCTTGGTTATTTTTTGTATTTTTTTTGTTACAAATTTTTTGGTTTTGAGTTTTGATAATAATTTCCTGGTGAAATTCTCTAGAGAAGTTAATTTGTTTTCCCACCATAACTAGTTTTCTCCTGTAATTAAAATAGCAGCAACAACTTTTCTGTCTTCAGATGCTAATATGTTAAAAGTTCTACATGCTGCGGCTGTACTCATGCATTCAATATTTAATGATGTGCTTTTGCTATTGTTGACACCTAAAAAACCATAATTTTTGTCCTCTTCCTCTAAATTAAAACATATTAAATGTGGAGGGAGAAAATTGTGATTTTTGCCGGTTCCGAGAATCAAAATTTCGGGATATAGAGACTTGATTATAGATAAATTTGACTCTTTTATATCATTGATGCATTTTGGTTCCCAAGAAATTGGGTTTGCTGACGTCGAAACGATACAGGATTGGTACCATTTTTCCCTGTTAATTTCTATAAAATCTTCACCATAGCCAGTTATAGAAAATTGGCTATTATTGTGCTCAGGTTGTAGTGTTGAACTCATTAGTTTATTTTATATAATTTTTTATAATTTTATTAGATTCAAATACTTTTATTTATGAATATAAAACCTTTTAATAGAATTCAACGTTTACCTCCCTATGTTTTCTCTGTTACAGGGGAATTAAAAATGCAAGCTCGTAGAAGAGGGGATGACATTGTAGATATGAGTATGGGTAATCCGGATCGTCCCACACCGAGTCATATTGTTAAAAAATTGATACAAGTAGTAAAAAAAGAGCATACACACAGATACTCGCTCTCAAAAGGCATACCTAGATTGAGACAGGCTATTTGCACATGGTATAGAAATAGATTTAATGTTTGTCTTGATTCTGAAACAGAAGCAATCGCGACAATTGGTTCTAAAGAAGGGTTAGCTCATTTAATGCTAGCCACTCTTGACAGAGGCGATACAGTTTTGGTACCAAATCCCAGTTACCCAATACATATTTATGGTGCAATCATCGCCGGTGCTGATATCAGGTCCATAAAAATGGTTCCAGAGACTGATTTTTTTGAAGAACTTGAAAAAGGAATCAAAGAGTCAATTCCAAAACCTAAAATGATTATTCTTGGCTTTCCAAGTAACCCAACTGGACAATGTGTTGATCTTGTTTTTTTTAAAAAAGTAATTAAGTTAGCTCAACAGTATGAAATTCTGGTTGTTCATGACCTTGCATATGCAGATATTTGTTTTGATGGATATAAAGCACCCTCAATATTACAAGTTGATGGTGCTAAAGATGTTGCTGTAGAATTTTTCTCACTTAGCAAATCTTACAACATGGCAGGTTGGAGAGTTGGTTTTATGGTTGGTAATCCCACCTTAGTTAATGCTCTTGCAAGAATCAAGAGTTATTTTGATTACGGTACTTTTACACCTGTTCAAGTAGCGTCTGTTATAGCACTGGAAGATAATCAAAACTGCGTAAAAGAAATATGTATGATGTACCAACTTCGAAGAGATTGTTTAGTTAAAGGATTATTTGAAATTGGTTGGCTGGTTGAAATTCCAAAGGCTACGATGTACTTGTGGGCAGAAATTCCAGATTTTTATAAAGGACTAGGTTCATTAGAATTTTCAAAAAAATTACTGCTTGAAGCTAAGGTTGCAGTATCACCCGGCATAGGTTTTGGAGAATACGGTGACAATTGTGTAAGGTTTGCATTAATAGAAAATGAACAAAGAATTCGACAAGCTGTTAGAGGGATAAAAGAAATGTTTAAAAAAGATGGTTTTTTAATTGGTGCTAATCTAAAACTTGAATCTGGAGAAAACTTATGACAGTTTTAAAAGTTGGATTGGCAGGTCTTGGCACTGTTGGTTTAGGAACTTGGAATGTTTGCAAGAACAATGCTGAAGAAATTGTTAGAAAGGCTGGCAAAAAAGTCAAAATAATAGCAGTTGCAGAGGCTGAAAAAAATAAATTTACATGTCTTGAAAAAAATGAAGCCATTTATTTTTCTGATGCCATGAAATTGACTGATGTCTCTGAAATAGACGTTATTGTTGAATTAATTGGCGGTGATACATTTGCAAGAGCTTTTGTAATTGAGGCGTTAAAAAAAGGCAAACATGTAGTTACGGCTAATAAAGCCTTGTTAGCTAAGTATGGAAACGAAATCTTTAAAACTGCTGAGGAAAACAACGTTACTGTTGGATTTGAAGCGGCAGTTGCTGGTGGAATTCCAATATTAAAAGTTTTGCGAGAGGGTCTTACAGCAAATAGGATTGATTGGATTGCTGGAATAATTAATGGAACAACAAATTATATTCTTTCTGAAATGGAAGCAAGGGGTATAACTTTTGAAAAAGCTTTGAAAGAAGCTCAAGATTTTGGTTTTGCAGAGGCTGATCCAACATTGGATATAGAAGGGTATGATTCAGCCCATAAGCTTGCTCTTTTGGCCTCCATGGCTTTTGGAACAAAGCTCAATTTAGATAAAGTGTTGGTTGATGGAATAACAAATTTAGACTTAAGAGAGGTTATTTATGCAAAAAAACTAGGGTATAGAGTCAAGTCTCTAGGAATTGCTCGTCGAAGAAACTCAAACTTAGAACTAAGAGTTCACTCAACATTAATTCCAGAAAATTGTTTAATGGCAAATGTCAACGGAGCAATGAATGCTGTTCAAGTAAAGGGTAATGCTGTGGGTAATACTTTATATTATGGTCAGGGGGCTGGTGCAGAACCAACAGCTAGCGCAGTAGTTGCTGATTTGGTTGATATTGCCAGAGGAGATAGAAAAAAAATGATTACTTCCATTCCTGCTTTGTCATTTCAGTCAGATCAAGTAAAGGATTTGAATGTTCTTGAACACTTGTCGATTGAGTCAGGTTTTTATCTTAGAATTAGGGTTTTGGATCAAGCAGGTGTTCTAGCCGATATTACAAGATGTTTGTCAAACGAAAATATCTCAGTAGATGCTTTTTTTCAAAAAAATCATTTAAAAGATGATATCTACACAGATGTAGTTTTATTAACTCATAAGTGCATGGGGAAGGATATTTTCGACGCAATCGAATCAATTAAATCAATTAAATCTGTAATAGAGGATCCAATTGTTCTTAGAGTTGAGTCTTTAGAATGAGCGTTATTTCATATAGATCAACGAGAGGTGCAGAGGGATTAGGTACATTTTCAGATATCCTTCTGGGAGGATTAGCACCTGATGGGGGATTGGCCATTCCGTCAACTTTCAAGGCTTTTGACAGTGTTGAACTTCAGAGTTTATCAAAAATGTCATACCCGAAATTAGCTTCTAGTATTTTGAGTTGCTTTGTTGATGACATAGACATTAAAACTCTTTGTTCTTTGTGCGATTCTGCTTACACNGTTGACACTTTTGGAAAAAGAGAAATAACACCACTTGTTTATCTTGGAGAAGAGGAGAACTCTGATATTTTTCTTCTTGAGTTATCAAATGGTCCAACACTCGCATTTAAAGACATAGCAATGCAAATGCTAGGTCAGTTTTTTGAGCATGTTTTAGAAAAAAGAGGATCAACTCTAAACATTCTTGCTGCAACTTCAGGTGACACTGGTAGTGCCGCTGAATATGCTATGAGGGAAAGGTCAAATATTTCAGTTTTTATGCTTTCACCGGAAGGAAGGATGAGTAGTTTTCAAAAGGCCCAAATGTATTCGCTGATAGATGAAAGGATTCACAATTTAGTGGTACCTGGGACTTTTGATGTATGTCAAGATTTGGTTAAGGGTATTTCCTCAGATTTAAAATTCAAAAGTAAATATAGAATCGGATCAGTGAATTCAATTAATTGGGGTCGCATTAGTTCTCAAATTGTTTATTATTTTTATGGTTATTTCAGGGCTATTGAACAAACTGGAAACTGTTTTATGTCACCAGTATCTTTTTCGGTTCCGTCTGGAAACTTTGGAAATATCCTATCTGGATACATTTCAAAAAAAATGGGTTTACCTATTGAAAATTTAGTTCTTGCAACTAATGAAAACAACGTATTGGATGAATTTTTTAAAACTGGCTCTTATAGAGTTAGAACTTCGGCAGAAACATTTAAAACCTCCTCTCCTTCAATGGATATTTCAAAAGCCTCCAATTTTGAAAGATTTATTTTTGATGTTGTAGGTAATGATTTTGGAAGAGTAAATTCACTTTGGAAAGAACTAAGTGTTGATGGTAGATTCGTGATTGAGGATGAAGAGTCCCTTCGAAATATAAAATACAGTGGAATTGTTTCTGGTTCATCTAATCATCAAAATAGGTTGGACACCATAAAAAATATCAAAGACAAATACAACAGAATAATAGACCCACATACTGCAGACGGCTTTTTTGTTGCTAGAAAAAATCTTAAACCAAAAATCCCTATGGTTTGTTTAGAAACTGCTTTACCAATTAAATTTTCAAAAACTGTTATCGAAGCCATTGGTGAAACTCCTCAAACACCTCAAAAATTTTTTGATATTGAAAAAAAACCTCAAAAAATAAAAAAAATTGATGATAGTGTTGAGACTTTAAAAAACTATATTAAAGAAAAGTCAATTTAAAATGATACTTGACGAAGCTATCAATTTTATTTTACAAACCATTGAATCACATCCTGATTCTGAAATCGTTCCGATTGAAAAGTCATGTGGAAGATTTTTAGCCGAAACATTAAGTTCTCATGATGACATTCCTCCTTTTGATAACAGTCAAGTAGACGGTTATGCAGTAAACTCAAAATACATAAAATTAAATAGTCCCGTAACTATAAGTCAAAGAATTCCTGCTGGTTCAAATCCAAAGGAACTTGACAGGTCAACAACTGCAAGAATATTCACTGGAGCTGTTGTCCCAAAGGGTTCTGATGCTGTTGTAATGCAAGAACAAGTAGATATTGAAAATGGGAGAGCACTTTTTAAAAAAATGATTTTTCCGGGCCAATTCATTAGAAGAAAGGGGTGCGATCTTAAAAAAAATCAGATTTTCTTTCAAAAAGGAAGGTTATTATCTGCCGCAGACATTGGTATGTGTGCTTCAGTGGGTTTAAAGAGTTTAAGAGTTTTTAAAAAATTAAAGATAGGTGTTTTTTCAAGTGGTGATGAACTAAGACAACCTGGAGAGAAATTACTTGATGGACAAATCTATGACAGTAATAGGCCTATGGTTTTGAGTTTGGCAAGAACATTAGGGTTAGATACTTTGGACATGGGATGCCTACCAGATGATTTGAATCAAACTATCAAGCTTCTTGCAAATGCAAGCAAAAAAGTTGACGTTCTTTTAACATGTGGTGGTGTTTCTGTAGGGGAAGAGGATCATATAAAATCTGCAGTTGAAAACCTCGGTTCAATTAAATTGTGGAAGATAAAAATCAAGCCAGGAAAGCCTTTTGCGTTTGGCTACGTAGGTAAAACAGTTTTTATGGGAATGCCAGGTAATCCAGTTTCTGCGTGGGTGACATTTGCACTTATATGTAGGCCTTACATAATTAAACGTGCTGGGGGTAGTGATCTTTCTATAAACCCATTATATTTAGAGTGTAATTTTGATTGGAACAAGCCAAATGACAGAAAAGAGTTTTTAAGGGGTAAAATTAATAAGGATGGAAAATTGGAGATTTTTAAAAATCAAAATTCACAAATACTATCGTCCATTTGCTTTTCCGAGGGGTTAATAGAAATACCTACTAAAACTACAGTTAGTAAAGGTGATAAATTACACTACTATCCATTTTCAATGATTGTGTAGGATTAACTTTATGATACGTTTGCGACTATTCGCCTCTATAAAAGAATTAACAAATACTGAAGAAGAACTTTTACCTTTTGAAAATCTCAAAACTGTCAAGGATCTAAAAAAAGTCTTATCTTTTCGNGGAAGCTCATGGGGGNTGGTTTTTAGTGGTGAAATGGTAATTAAAACCGCTGTAAATAAGGAACTCGTATCTGATGATTTTAATTTAAAAGATGGTGATGAAGTGGCTTTTTTCCCACCTGTTACGGGGGGCTGATTGGGTTATTTATTTTTAATTTTTTTTAAAAAATCAACTTTCAATGAGTAACTTCTCCCATACGGTGGTTATTCAAAAAGAGGAGATTAATATTAGTAATGAAATTAATCTTTTAAAAAACATTTCTGACANAAAAAATGACTCTAATAGTATTGGTGCAATTGCTACGTTTATTGGGTCAGTTAGAAGCATGAATGATGGTGATAAAGTAATATCCATGTATATTGAGCATTACCCAGAGATGACTGAGGCTTGTATATCAAGAATCTTAATTAGTTCTAATCAGAAATGGCCAATTTTAAGTGCTCGGGTGGTTCACAGAGTTGGAGTATTAACTCCTGGCGAGAATATCGTTTTTGTAGGCGTCAGTTCCAGTCACAGAAAAGCCTCTTTTGAGTCATGTGAGTTCATCATGGATTATCTAAAAACACAAGCACCTTTTTGGAAAAAAGAAGAAACGACAGAGGGCAGCAGATGGGTTCAAGCCAGAGTTCAGGATGAATTAATTCTCAAAGATTGGGAAAACAGAACTTGAAAATCAACTTCAAAGGCTCAACGATTATTAAATAACATAAATTAATTAATAAAATGAGACTTGATAAACTTACAACTACATTTCAACAAGCAATTGGTGGGGCGCAAAGTCTNGCTGTTGGAAACGACAATCCATCTATAGAAGTATCACATGTTGTGCTCTCTCTGCTTGAAGATCATTCCGGTGGAAGCAGGTCTCTCGTAGCCCGGTCCGGAGGAAATACTAANAACCTTTTAGAATCATTAAAAAAAATTATAAGTAATTTGCCCAAACTNACGAATCCAACTGGTGAAGTTGGCTTTAGTTCTGAGTTGGGTAGAGTTTTAAATTTAACTGACAAGGAGTCTCAAAATAGAAAAGACGATTTTGTNGCAAGCGAATTATTTTTTTTGGTTTTATCTAATGATAAGTGCAGTATTGGTCAGTTAATGAGACAAAATGGTATTACTAGCAAAAACCTTGAGGCNACTATATTAGCTATGCGGGGAGGTTCTTCTGTTGATTCGTCTGATGCAGAAAACAAAAGGGAAGCTTTAAAAAAATATACAGTTGATTTAACTGAAAAAGCATCCAAAGGAATTCTTGATCCAGTAATTGGTCGTGACGATGAGATTAGAAGATGTATTCAAATTTTGCAAAGAAGAACAAAAAATAATCCTGTTTTGATTGGTGAGCCTGGTGTTGGAAAAACCGCTATTGCCGAAGGTTTGGCACAACGCATAAACAACAATGAAGTACCCGAGGGTTTAAAGAATAAAAAACTTCTATCTTTAGACCTTTCTGCTTTACTTGCTGGTGCTAAATTTAGAGGAGAGTTTGAAGAAAGGTTAAAATCAGTTTTAAAAGACTTGTCGCAAATAGCCGAAAATGAAGGGGGACATCCTATTGTCTTTATTGATGAAATCCACACCATGGTGGGTGCAGGCAAAGCTGAAGGGGCAATGGACGCTGGTAACATGCTCAANCCAGCATTATCAAGAGGGGAGCTTCATTGTATAGGTGCNACGACTCTTGATGANTACAGAAAATATATTGAAAAAGATGCAGCTCTGGANAGNAGGTTTCAAAAGGTTTTAGTCGGAGAGCCAAGTGTTGAGTCAACTATTGGTATTTTGCGCGGTTTACAAGAGAGGTACGAACTTCATCATGGTGTAGACATAACAGACCCTGCCATTGTCTCGGCTGCGGAGTTATCAAATAGATATATCACCGACAGATTTTTACCTGATAAGGCTATTGACTTAATTGATGAGGCCGCAAGNAGAGTCAAAATGGAAATTGATTCCAAGCCTGAGGCTATAGATAAAATTGATAGAAGAATGATTCAGTTAAAAATAGAAAAAGAAGCTGTTAAAAAAGAAAAAGATGACGCCTCTCAAAAAAGATTAAAATTAATTGACGATGAAATAAAAAATCTTTCCAGCGAACTCTCTGGCCTAGAAGAGATTTGGAGACTAGAAAAATTAGAGGTCCAAGGTGCACAAAACGCTAAAGAAGAAATTGAAAAAATAAAAAAAGAAATCGAANTCCATACNAGAAAAGGTGACTGGCAAAAGGTATCTGAATTACAGTACGGAACCCTTCCTNATTTGGAAAAAGGGCTAAAAGATATTGATGGTAGTGNCAAGACNAGTGGTAGTGATCAACCAAGGTTNCTNAGAACTCAGGTTGGGTCNGAAGAAATTGCAGAAGTGGTTTCTCGAGCAACAGGAATTCCAGTATCGAAAATGATGCAAGGGGAACGAGAGAAGCTGTTGGATATGGANTCGGTTTTGCATCAAAGAGTTATTGGGCAAAATGAGGCAGTNTCTTTAGTTTCAGATGCTATCAGAAGATCCCGCTCAGGACTTTCAGATCCACACAAACCATATGGTTCTTTTCTTTTTTTAGGACCNACTGGTGTTGGAAAAACAGAACTTTGTAAAACATTAGCTCAGTTTTTATTTGATTCTGAGGAGCATTTAGTTCGTCTTGATATGAGCGAGTTTATGGAGAAACATTCTGTATCAAGATTAGTTGGAGCTCCCCCAGGATATGTTGGTTATGAAGAAGGTGGAGCTCTTACTGAGGTNGTTAGAAGGAACCCTTACAGNGTAATTTTACTTGATGAGGTAGAAAAAGCACATCCTGACGTATTCAATATCTTGCTTCAAGTTTTGGATGATGGAAGATTGACTGATGGTCAAGGAAGAACTGTTGATTTCCGTAATACAGTCATTGTTATGACTTCGAACCTTGGTTCACAAGAAATTCAAAAATTAGATGGGTTAATATCTGATCAAATAAAAGAAACCGTTATGTTTGAGGTTAATCAACACTTTAGACCTGAGTTTATTAATAGAATAGACGAAATTGTAGTTTTTCATGCCTTAAAACAAAATCATATTAAAGATATTGCTGGAGTTCAGATAAAAATTCTTGCCTCTAGATTAGCTTCACAGGAAATAAAACTTGAAGTTTCTGACGCTGCCATAAATCAGTTGGTCAAAATCGGTTTTGATTCAGTTTACGGTGCAAGACCTCTCAAAAGAGCAATGCAATCCAGATTAGAGAACAAGCTCGCAAAATTAATTTTAGAGGGTAAGGTATTACCTAATGCTACTGTGTCAATCGATTTTGATATTTCTNCAGAAGAATTTTCATTTAATGGAAAAGTAAATTAATTNTTAGATTTTTTTGGGTGTATTTATTCTTTTTTCTTGACAATTAGCATGGTTCCCGACCAAATATCATGAGGACATTTTCCATCTTTTCTGATCAGGCTGACAATTAACCANAACCCGGTGAGTATGCTTGGCATTCCGAAAAGTGCTCTTAAAAAAGCTTTTTTTATACCGACAGGCCCACCATCTGCACAGATAACTTCGAGCGATAATGTTTTCATGGCCAGAGTTCCTCTGCCATTACTCCAACCCCATACGAAATACAACATAACAGTTATAATTACAAGTACTTGAATTATCAAAGTTTGATAAAAAGGGATATTGCCATTGTCATTTTGTTCAGTGAAAAAATATATATATATAAAAACAATGAAAAATACTGGACCAATTAGCAAGAAACTCTCATAAAACATAGCCATGAAACGACGCCAAATGGACGGTGAATTATAAATTTTACTCATTTTTTCTTTTTTTATTTGATTAAGTTTGATTAGTATCTTACAGTGCTCACTAATTTGTTTCATAATATGTGACAATCAATAAATTAATAAAACGACGCGGAACTCATTCCAAAAGAATGCAGTGAAGGCGATTCGTCGGCTCAAAGGCCCTAGGTTAAGGTCTCCTAATATAATTTAGTGCGGCGCCTTGGGAATTCTTGGACTTGATGGGAATCGAAAAAATGGAACATAATGGTGCAGAAATAGTTGTAAAGTGTTTGCAAGAAGAAAAAGTAAAACACGTATTTGGTTATCCTGGTGGTGCAGTTTTATACATTTATGATGAAATTTTTAAACAAAAAGAATTTCAACATATTCTAGTAAGACATGAACAGGCTGCGGTACACGCTGCTGATGCCTATGCCAGATCAAGCGAAAATGTTGGTGTTTGTTTGGTTACAAGTGGTCCTGGTGTAACCAATGCTGTTACTGGAATAGCTACGGCTTACATGGATTCGATCCCAATGGTGATCATTTCGGGACAAGTACCAACCCATGCAATAGGCTTAGATGCATTTCAAGAATGTGACACGGTTGGTATAACCAGACCTTGTGTCAAACATAACTTTCTTGTGAAGGATGTAAAAGATCTTGCTTTAACTATAAAGAAGGCTTTTTATATAGCTTCCAGTGGTCGTCCGGGTCCGGTTCTTGTTGATATTCCGAAGGATATCACAAGAGAAAAGTGTAAATTTCAATACCCAAAGAAAATAAATTTAAGATCTTACTGTCCCACAGTTGTTGGTCACTCAGGGCAGATCAGAAAAGCAGCGCAGTTGATTCTATCAGCTCAGAGACCAATGGTTTACACCGGAGGAGGAGTTATCCTTTCCAATGCGAGTGAAATTGTAAAAAAATTAGTAAAATTTTTAAATTTTCCATGCACCAACACATTAATGGGATTGGGTTCCTTTCCAGCAACCGATCCACAGTTTTTGGGTATGCCTGGAATGCATGGTACTTATGAATGCAATTTGGCTATGCAAAATTGTGATGTACTAATCGCTATAGGGGCAAGATTTGATGACAGGGTAATTGGTAATCCAAAAGATTTTGCGCAGCATGCGAGAAAAATTATTCACATTGATATAGATCCCTCGTCAATTTCTAAGAGGGTGAAAGTTGATATGCCAATTGTTGGAGATGTTCGTAATGTAGTCTCTGAATTGCTAATTCAAATAGAAAGTTTAGTCTCAAATGGGAACAATGTTAATCAAAATAAACTTGAGGATTGGTGGATTCAAATCAACAATTGGAGAGAAAAAAATTGCCTTTTTTATAAAAAATCTGAATCTGTTATAAAGCCTCAATATGTTGTAGAGAAATTGTATGAAATTACCAGGGGTGATGCTTTTATAACATCTGATGTTGGACAACACCAGATGTGGGCTGCTCAGTACTATAAGTTTAATGAGCCAAGAAAATGGATTAACTCTGGAGGACTAGGAACAATGGGAGTTGGTTTGCCTTATGCGATGGGTGCTAAATTATCTAATCCTGCATCTGATGTAGCATGTGTTACGGGTGAAGCATCCATTCAAATGTGCATTCAAGAGTTGTCTACCTGTCATCAGTACAAGTTACCGATCAAGGTAGTTAATTTAAATAACAGATACCTAGGTATGGTCAGACAGTGGCAAGAAATTGAATACGAAAGTCGTTATTCAGAATCATACATGGAATCACTTCCTGATTTTGTCAGTCTCGCAGAAAGTTACGGTCATGTTGGTTTTAAAATTGAAAGTCCTTCCGATGTAGAGCCGGTACTCAAGGAGGCATTTGCTATGAAAGATAAACTAGTTTTTATGGATTTCATTACTGACCAGGAGGAAAATGTTTGGCCTATGGTTCAAACTGGCAAGGGTCTATCTGATATGTTGTTGGGCTCAGAGGACTTGTAGTTAAAATGTTTCATATTATTTCGATTCTTTTGGAGAATGAACCCGGTGCTTTATCTAGGGTGGTAGCACTATTTTCTGCCAGAGGTTATAACATCGAATCTTTGACAGTTGCTCAAACTGAGGAGAGTACTCTTTCAAGAATGACAATTAAAACATCAGGGTCTGATGATGTTGTTGAGCAAATAACTAAGCACCTTAATAGACTTATAGATGTTGTTAAAGTTGTTGATTTAACTGATTATGAGTTTATTGAAAGAGAGTTGATGATGGTTAAAGTTAGAGCTATTGGTAAAAATAGAGAAGAGTTAAAAAGACTGTCGGATATATTTAGGGGAAAAATTATTGACGTTTCTGAGAAAACTTACACCATCGAATTGACAGGGGACAGTTCTAAGTTTGATGCGTTTGTCGAGGCATTAGAAGACGGTACAGTTTTAGAACTTGTAAGAACAGGTTCTTCTGGAATTGCTCGTGGTGATAGATGCTTGAAGTTATAACTAGATAAATATCAAGGAGAGATTTAATGAAGGTACTTTATGACAAAGATAGTAATTTATCGCTAATAAAAAACAAAAAAGTTGCGGTAATTGGCTATGGTTCTCAAGGACACGCACATGCTTTGAATTTAAGTGAAAGCGGAGTTGATGTCATAGTTGGTGTTAGAAAATCCGGAAGCTCTTGGAGTAAAGTTCTATCGGCAGGTCTTAATGTAATGGAGGTAGCAGACGCAGTCAGAGAAGCTGATATTGTCATGATGCTCATTCCAGATGAGACTATTTCATCAGTTTTTAAAACTGAGGTTTTGCCTAATATTAAAGATGGGTCTTGCCTAGCATTTGCTCATGGTTTCACCATTCACTACGGTCAAGTTGTTCCGTCCAAAAATCTTGACGTAATAATGATTGCACCCAAAGCTCCAGGTCATACAGTCCGATCAACATATAAATCTGGTGGTGGAGTTCCATGTTTAATAGCGGTTCATCAAGANTCNAGTAAAACAGCAAAAGATGTTGCTTTGTCTTACGCCTGTGCAATCGGTGGTGGCAAGGCTGGAGTTATTGAAACAACTTTTAGAGATGAAACTGAAACTGATTTATTTGGTGAACAGGCGGTNTTGTGTGGAGGGGCCGTCGAATTAATTAAAGCAGGTTATGACACTCTTGTCGAAGGAGGATATGAACCAGAAATGGCATATTTTGAATGNCTTCATGAATTAAAATTGATCGTTGATTTAATTTATGAGGGAGGTATTGCAAATATGAACTATTCAATTTCTAACAATGCTGAATTTGGAGAATACTTTACCGGACCTAAAATAATTGGAAAAGAAGCTCGAAACGCCATGAAAGAGGCTTTGATAAATATTCAAAATGGAAATTACGCTAAAGAATTTATTTTAGAAAATCAAGCCGGTGCTCCCGGCTTGATTTCACATAGAAGGCTTGTTGAGAATCATCCAATTGAAAAAGTAGGTGCTAATCTTCGAAATATGATGCCATGGATTAAGGCAAATAAATTAGTTGATAAAGACAAAAACTAGATAAAAAATTGAATTCAACTGATCTTACAAGTTACCCTCATCCGATTATTGCTAAGGAAGGTTGGCCTTTCATAGGCGCAAACTTGTTTTTAATATTTATTTCATATTTAAGTGGGGTAGCATGGATTACCTGGTTCTTGTGTATTTTGCTTGTTTTTGTGTTTCAGTTTTTTCGAGATCCCTCTAGGGTTACATCTGCTGATCAAAATACGATATGTAGTCCGGCTGATGGCAGAGTAGTTTTTGTTGGTTCTGTTAAGGATCCATATAATGACAAACAATCACTTAAGATCAGCATCTTCATGAATGTATTTAATGTTCATTCAAATAGGTCCCCAATATCTGGTCATATTGAGAGAGTCAATTACATACCTGGTAATTTTTTTAATGCTGACCTAGACAAAGCTTCTGAATCAAATGAGAGAAATTCGATTGTAATTACTGATGGAAAAGGTCGTAGTCTTACTTGTGTTCAAATTGCTGGGCTAGTTGCCCGAAGGATTTGCTGTTATGTTGCCCCCAAGGATGAGGTAAAAAGAGGCCAGAGAATAGGTTTCATTCGGTTTGGTTCTAGGGTTGATATTTACTTACCAGAAAATAGTTCACCTATGGTTACAGTCGGAGACAAAATTTACGCACATTCAACTTCACTAGCTATGTGGCCTAAAAACTAAAAAAATGGTTTATGAAAAAAATAAAAATTTAAAAAAAGTCAGGCATCAAAGTATTTACTTATTGCCTAATTTATTTACCACTGGCTGTCTCTTTGCTGGGTTTTATTCCATCATTATGGCTGTAAATGGAGATTTTGAAAAATCGGCAATTGCAATTTTTGTTGCTATGGTTTTAGATAGTCTTGATGGACGTGTAGCTAGGTTGACTAACTCTACCTCAAGTTTCGGGGAAAATTATGATAGTTTGGCTGATATCGTGTCTTTTGGGGTTGCACCAGCAATAGTTAGTTATGTTTGGATTTTACAATTTCTTGGAAAACTTGGCTGGCTGGCTGCTTTTTTGTACTTAGCTGGTTCTGCTTTGAGATTGGCAAGATTTAACTCTGGAAAAAGTCATGATGACATAAGTTTTTTTCAGGGTTTACCATGTCCTGCTGCAGCTGCGTTAGTAGCTGGAATCGTATGGGTAGTTACTGACTTGTCCAGTATCGGAGTAATAAATATTCCAGAAAATTATTTAAGTTGGATGGTATGGTCAATTGTTATTTACGCTGGGTTTTGTATGATAAGTGTTTTGCCTTATTATAGTTTTAAAGATTTAAAATTAAGAAAAAGTGTTCCTTTTTTAGTTGTGGTGATGATAGCCCTTGTTTTTGTTTTGGTATCTCAAGATCCTCCATTAATAATATTTGTTNCATTTGTTTTTTATAGTTTATCTGGGTTTTTTCTGTATCTCTATCGTCGTGCCAAGGGTTTTAATCCTGGTTTTATTGCTGAGGAAAATATTCTTGAGAATGAATTTTTAGATACTGAAAAACAGCCTGAACACAAGCGTCGTTCCTAAAAGATTTTGGTATTTTTTGATTATGTTAGACAAATTAATAGTTTTTGATACAACACTCCGTGATGGAGAGCAAAGTCCTGGTGCCTCTATGACAAAGGATGAAAAAGTGTTGATTGCTAAGCAGTTAGAAAGACTTGGTGTTGACGTTATTGAAGCTGGATTTGCAGCAGCAAGCCAAGGTGACTCCGAGGCTATTAATTCTGTCGCTGAAACTATTACAAAAAGTACAGTTTGTTCACTGTGTAGATCTACCATTCAAGACGTTAGAGCCGCTGGTGAAGCGATATCTGCTGCTCCGAAAAGAAGAATCCATACATTTATTGCCACTAGTCCAATTCATATGGAAAAAAAGTTAAGAATGACTCCTAATCAAGTAGTAGAGTCTGCCATAAAGGCCGTTGAACTTGCACAGAATTACACTGATGATGTTGAGTTTTCTGCTGAGGATGCTGTTCGATCTGATATTGATTTTTTAATACATATTTTTGAAAAAGTTATTAATGCAGGTGCTACCACAATTAACGTCCCGGATACAGTCGGCTATAGCTATCCAAACCAATGGGGTAAAAGAATTAAGACACTAATCCAAAAAACCAAAGGAGGTGACAGGGTCGTTTGGTCAACGCATTGTCATAATGACTTAGGTATGGCTGTAGCTAACTCACTTTCAGCAGTTGAAGCCGGTGCTAGACAGGTTGAATGTACTATTAATGGCTTGGGTGAAAGAGCTGGCAATGCTAGTCTTGAGGAAGTTGTAATGGCTGTTAAGGTTAGAAGTGATATTTTCAATTGCACTAGCAGAATTGATACTACTCAAATAGTGCCAACCTCAAGATTGGTTTCTCAAATTACTGGGTATCCAGTTCAGCCTAATAAGGCTGTTGTCGGTGCTAATGCATTCGCTCATGAGTCAGGAATTCATCAGGATGGAGTTTTAAAGCACAGAGAAACCTACGAAATTATGAATGCGTGTGATGTTGGCTGGGCGACAAATAGAATTGTTTTAGGTAAATTGTCTGGAAGAAACGCATTTCGAAAAAGATTAGAGGATATTGGTCTTCTCATAGACAGTGAGCAACAATTAAATGAAGCATTTGCCCGGTTTAAGCATTTAGCCGATAGAAANACCGAAATTTTTGATGAAGACCTTCAAACTATNATGACTGGTGATGGAAGTTCATCTTTAGAAAGATATAGCCTGCTTACTTTATTTCAAAGCTCTGAAACTGGCGAACCACCAAAATCAAAAGTTGTTTTTTTTGACGGAAATGTTGAAGTTTCATCAGAGTCGGTTGGTAATGGACCTGTTGATGCAACGGTTAAAGCTATAGAGCTAAAGGTAAAGAGTGGTTCTGATTTNTTGCTGTTTTCTGTAAATTCAATAACTAATGGCACTGAAGCTCANGGTGAAGTAACAATGAGGTTATCNAAGCAAGGAAGAATTGTTAANGGAGTAGGTTCTGATCCTGATATAGTGGTTGCCTCTGCTAAAGCTTATTTGAATGCTTTAAACCGCTTAGAATTTGAACCAAGGTTAAATCCTCATTANGTTCAGGGGCTTGGTGACACACCATANGCAAATTAATATCTTGATAGAAATAAAGAAAANGATTACAGTGNAANGTTANCACGGCTCGTCNAGGCAAGCGAGACCGCAAGTGACTCTATATGAGTTTGGGTAAAAAATAGGAGTATTAAGTTATGGCCCTAGCCGCATCAGAAAAGTCTGAAATAATCTCGTCTTTTGGAAGAGGTACGAAAGATACAGGTTCACCCGAAGTTCAAGTTGCAATTCTCACGAAAAGAATTAATGAATTAACTTTGCACTTTAAAGAACATGCAAAAGATCATCACTCACGCAGAGGTCTTTTGAAAATGGTCAGTCGTAGACGAAAATTACTAGATTATCTAAAGAGAACTGACTTTAATGTTTANAAGTCTTTAATTGAAAAATTAGGGCTCCGCAAGTAGTAATTTTTTAAAATACCATTACAAGGGTTATTTGTGTTTAAAATTGATAAAGAGNCATTTACATATGGTTCTCACACTGTTAGCTTTGAGACAGGTGAGATTGCAAGGCAGTCAACAGCTTCCGTTCTTGCTAGTATTGAGGATACTTCAGTTTTGTGTACTGTTGTTGCATCCAAAACAGCAAAACCAGGACAAGATTTTTTCCCACTGACAGTAGACTACATAGAAAAAACTTATGCCGCTGGAAAAATTCCAGGCGGTTTTTTCAAACGCGAAGGAAGACCAAGTGAAAAAGAGACACTTACTTCTCGACTAATTGACAGACCTGTAAGACCTTTGTTTCCTAATGGCTTTTACAACGAGGTTCAAGTCGTTTGCACGGTTGTATCTTTAAATCCTGATGTTGACCCTGATATTGTTGCAATGCTTGGAACATCTGCTGCACTTTCATTATCTGGTGTCCCATTTGACGGTCCCCTCGGATCAGCAAGGGTTGGTTTTGTTAATGGAAATTATGTGCTTAATCCCAATGTCTCACAACTNGACCAATCAANACTTAACCTTGTTGTTGCCGGAACTGAGAGTGCCGTTCTTATGGTTGAATCAGAGGCTGATCAACTTTCTGAGGATGAAATGCTTGGTGCTGTCGTTTTTGGTCATGAACAAATGCAGACTGCAATTGATGCTATACATAGNCTTGTTGAAAAAGCTGGAAAACCAGCTTGGGANTGGGAANCTCATAAGGTTGATGAAGCAGTAACTGATAAAATTTNTTCTATGGCAGAAAAGGAAATTGAAGAGGCATATCTTATACAAGACAANCAAGACAGATCNTCTAAATTAAAGGAAATCTATGAATCTGTAATNCAAAATATTTGCAGTGNTTNAAATGAAACTTCAGAAGATNAAAATGTCNTACTTGATGAGGCTCAAATATCAAATATCTTGCATTCTTTGGAATCAAAAGTAGTAAGAAGAAAAATTCTGAGTGGGGAGCCCAGAATTGATGGAAGAGATACGCGAACAGTCCGACCAATAGAAATTAGGGCAGGAGTTTTACCTAGAGCACATGGTTCGGTTTTGTTCACAAGGGGTGAAACTCAAGCGCTAGTTGTTGCTACCCTTGGCACGAGTAAAGATGAACAAGTGATTGATGCATTAAGNGGAGAGTACAGGGATCGATTTATGTTGCATTATAACTTTCCGCCATATGCAACAGGNGAAACAGGTCGTGTCGGAACACCAAAACGGAGGGAGATTGGTCACGGCAGGCTTGCTAAAAGGGCTCTTATAGCAGTTTTACCAGTTCCTGAAGAGTTNGCATATTCTATTCGTGTAGTAAGTGAAATAACAGAATCAAATGGTTCCTCCTCGATGGCTTCAGTTTGTGGTGGCTGTTTAGCAATGATGGATGCTGGGGTTCCTCTTAAAAATCACATTGCTGGAATAGCAATGGGGCTTATCAAGGACGGGTCAAGATTTGCAGTTCTTACAGACATTTTAGGGGATGAAGATCACCTTGGAGATATGGATTTTAAAGTTGCTGGTTCTGAGGACGGAATAACTGCTTTGCAAATGGACATAAAAATTCAAGGTATAACCGCAGAAATTATGAAGGTTGCTTTAGCTCAAGCTAAAGAGGCTCGAATGATAATTTTGGAAAAAATGAAGACAGTTGTTTCGTCCTCCAGTACCGAATTATCAGAGTTTGCTCCTAGGTTGTATACTCTTAAGATAAATCCTGAAAGAATTAGAGATGTGATTGGTAAAGGTGGGGCAACTATCAGATCTTTAACCGAAGAGACGGATACATCTATTGACATCAGTGATGACGGAAATATTACGGTTGCTGCCACATCAGCTGAATCTGCTGAACTAGCAATAAAAAAAATCAAAGAATTAACTGCTGAAGTTGAAGTTGGAAATATNTACGAAGGTAAAGTTCTAAGATTGCTAGAATTTGGTGCGATTGTTTCTATTTTACCTGGTAAGGATGGCTTACTTCATATCTCTCAATTAGCAAATGAGAGAGTTAACCAGGTTTCAGATTTCGTTACAGAAGGCCAAGTGGTTAAAGTTAAAGTTATTGACGCTGATGATAAAGGTCGGTTGCGACTTTCAATGAAGGCTTTGTTGGACGATAAATCAAAAAATCAGGAAAATGAAAAAGCTAGTCCAACAGAAGTTAACCAGCCAGCAAAACCTTAGTTTTGCTTATTCTTAACTAAAAACTTTACACCATTGATGTTTGATATTAACAAAACACAAACTTCAGATATTGATACTTGGGTAATTGGCAATTGGAAGATGAACGGAAGATTGGTTCATAATGAAAATTATTTGGAAAAACTGTTATCCAAAACTGAAAATTTAATTATGGATAAATCTTTTTTCTGTGGCTTGGCAGTACCTAATCTTTATCTTTTTCAATTCAGTAATAGATTACTTGACAGTGGTTTGTTTGTAGGTATTCAAGACGTTTCGTCAGAGGATGATGATGGTGCTTTCACTGGAGATATTTCTGCCGAAATGTTTACAGAGTTTGATTGTTCATTCTCAATAATTGGCCATTCTGAAAGAAGAGTAAAATATAATGAAAGTGATGTGAATCTTGTTAACAAAGCAAAGGCTTCAATTAAAAACAATATCCTTCCTATAATCTGCGTGGGAGAAACAAAAAAAGATCGTGAACAAGGTAACGCAATTAAGACTATTAGTTCACAAATTCAAAATTTCACATCCGGTCTAAGTAATATGGAGCTATCCCGTTGTGTATTCGCATACGAACCTCTTTGGGCAATTGGAAGTGGAAAAAATGCTCAACCCTCTGATGCTGAAACTATGCATAATCTAATTAGATCTGAGTGTGTAAAGGTTTTAGGAGAAGATTTTGTAGAAAAGATTAAAATACTT
>NHFB01000025.1 GCA_002170285.1 Betaproteobacteria bacterium TMED100 | reverse complement strand
GATATATCTTTTGAAATATATTCTGACTCTGAAAAGATGTTGGAACAAATAGTGGAAAAAAATGATCTCCCTGATAAGTCAAAGGCTTTAAGGTGCCTTTTGGATTATGTGGAGGAAAATGAACTAGATTGGGATAATGTTTTTGCTACCATTCGTTGCAATAGATGTTAGCATTTTTAATTGATCGACTAAATGATTTATAACTATAAAAAATTTATGCCTACATAAATTTTTTAGTTTAAATTTGTGCATATTTAATCTCAAACATAAATTTAATTAAGCCAAATGAGTTAATAGTTCATGTTGGTTATTTTATAGGCTACATTGATTATGATTATAAAAAACCCTAAAGTAATGTCTATAACCATTACTAAAATTAATTAAGGACAACTCTAATAAAATGAAAAAATTATTACTACTTATTTTCCTTTGTTTTTCTGTTAATGCCTTTTCTGCTAGTTGGAAAAAAGTGAGCGAAAATGATAAAGGGGATTCCTTTTATATAGATATAAACAATATTAAAAAAATTGAAAAGTTTATCTTTTATTGGGAGTTAATTGACTTGAAAGAACCAATATACGGTGCTCTTTCTACAATTCGCAATTTTAAGGCTAATTGTTCAAAGGAGACACAAGCTATGCTAAGTACTTCTTCATACACAGGTCAGATGGGAAAATATATTTTAATTAATGAAGCGAAATATAATGGAACAAAATTTTTAAATGCCTCCAAATCTACTGTTATGAAATTTGCTTGTGGTAATTTAAATTAGATGAAAAAAATTCTTCTATTCATCTTCATCCTATTGTCTACTAGTAATGTTCATGCTTTAAATTGGGAAAAATTGTATAGTGACTCTAAATTTGATATTTATCTTTATGAAAAAAAAATTAAGAAAAAGGATAGACTTATTTATGGAAAATTAATGGTAAATTTTTTAGCACCCATTAATCCTAGTTCAACTTTATTAATGAAATTAAAATTTGATTGCCAACAAAAAAAAATTGTTGTTGTAAAAAGGGATCGTTTTTTTAACAAGCACAGNGATTTANTTGATATTAGACANCTCAACCAATGGTATCCATTGAATACTTTCATCAGCAAAAAATTAATAGATAAAGTCTGTTGATACGATTATGTTCTATCTGTGACATTTAAAATTTAAAAATTATTCAAATGATATGACTACTGTCAAAGATAAGGAAACTAAAACAATTTATAAATTGATAGGAAATATGCTTTTCTCTGCACCACTTTTTAGTGATGGAACTGTCGATGAGGATAGATGGCAAAGAGTTGTTGATCATTCTACGCCATATCATCGTGACATTCATGGCAAATTACTATCTATGAACCAGATATCAGCAAGTATGAACAAAGGAATATGGGACGATCTTTCATGATTATGAGATTCAAAATGATAAAAGTAACCATATCGGCAATAGCATGAAAATTTTTGTTGTATTAGTACCCTTGTTTTTCTCTCTTGGATGTCACAATACAGTTTTAGATGTAAATAAATGCATCGATACTCGTCTAAATAAATATGATGCCTTACAAAAAGATCTAGATAATCCAAAAAAATTTAATGATACGTATTGTAAGGAAGGCATATGCAAGACAAGAGATGAAGTTCAGTCTGATTGTTTCATAAAACCTTATAACAAAGCNCAAAAACAATAAAATAGGTCTGTATTGATAATTTTATCGCCGTAATGAATACTAAATAAATGTATAAAAATTATCGATGAAGATGTTTTCATTAAAGTAAAATAAGATACTAATTTGAATTATTGTTATCGAAGGGATGAAAGATGTTGCAAGTTTTTGGAAGAGTAAAATCGAGAACTTTTAGGGTGGTTTGGTTGTTAGAGGAATTAAAAACCCCATATGAGTTAATAGAAGTTGCTCCAAGGTCAGAAGAAGCTCGAAAAGTTTATAAAAACGGCAAGATTCCTTTTATACTTGACAACAAAAATCTTATTTCTGACTCCGTTGCGATACTCACCTATTTATCTGATAAACATAAAAATTTTACTGAAACACCAGGGTCTACTGTAAGAGCAAAACAAGATGCTTTTACGTTCAGGATATTAGATGAATTTGAAGCCCTATTATGGGTAGCAGCCAAACATACTTATATTTTTCCAACNGAAAAGAAAGTTCCAGAAATTATTAATATCCTGAAATGGGAATTTACAAGAAACCAGGAAAAATTAGTTGATGAGTTCTCTATTGAAAACTTTTTATGCGGCGAAAAGTTTTTAGTNCCAGACATATTACTAGTGCACTGTTTGGTGTGGGCTAAGAGTATGGATTTTCCCATTTGCGATCGTTTGATAAAGTATCTTGANAAGCTTAGTTGTCGGCCTGCTTACCAAAAAGCTTTTGCTTTGAGATAATTTTTTTGAACTAAGGAAACTAGATGCATCTTTTTAAAAAGTTAAAGTGTATTTTAGGGTTGTTTTTTTACTGTAATGTCTGTGTCGCCACCTGTTTAAATGCAGAAGGATTGGAATTTAAAAAAATAGCACAAACTGATTTTTTAGTTGCTAAAGATGANAAAAATATAGCAATTTTAACAATTGAATTTTTCGATCGAAATAATATTAAAATTGATAATAATTGGGTTTTCTTTACAGATAAGATTTGTTCATACGGTGCAAACTCATATTTTATGCTTAACGGATTGAAAACAAAAATAGAGTCTATTAAAGTTTTTCAATAATTTGAATGNGTNTTTGAGTTNTTTAANTATTATTAGTATCAGTTTTGCTACTATTTTNTAAAATGCAANTAAACATCATTAAATCGTTTNTNAAATCTATTAGCCAATTTTCAGANCCGGCATTTGGTAGCGTTTTGGCTCGAGCNATGATGCTTTCTGTTTTNGTTTTTGTTTGTCTTACTGGCACTGTTTGGTTTATTCTGACAGAGACTAGTTTTTTTAGTTTTTGGTTGTTCGANATGATTGCTGACAGTCTTGGNGGAATTACAGTNATTTTTATGACATGGTTATTGTTTCCTGNTGTTGCATCATTTTTTGTAACTTTGTTTTTAGATGATATTGTGGATGCTGTAGAAAATCGATATTACCCAGACGATCCTCCGAAACAGCAAGTAAAGCTATCTAAATCTTTGATGATTTCCCTAAGGTTCACTGTTGTAGCGTTGGCACTGAATATATTAGTGGTCCCATTTTATATTTTTACAATTTGGTTTCCACCTATTAGCATAGCAGTTTACTACTGTTTAAACGGTTATCTGCTCGGACGAGAATATTATGAAATAGTAGCACCAAGTCGTCTTAACTCAAGCGATATAACATTGACTCGTAAGGCACATAAGTGGCAATTATTTTTTGCTGGTTTAGTAATTACTTTCCTCTTTACAATTCCATTTGTTAATCTGCTTNCGCCAGTTATTGGGATCGCAACCCTAACGCATATATTCAAATCGATTCGTAGGCCTGAGGTAACTGCTATTGGATAAATTGAAAAATTAATTCTTATTTTTCNTTATTAAATACTCTTCAGTTNCAAATGGCATATNAAAACATAAATATTTAGTTTATTCTTTTGTAGAAATCACCTCGGGATTAAATTTTTGCAAGAGTGTTGAAGCAACTTCTTCTATTGATTTATTTGTAACTGATAAGAATTCAATTTTATTAATTTTCATTAAGTACTCTGCTTTTTGTACCTCAAATTTACAATTTTGTAGAGTTGCGTACTTGCTATTTGGCAGACGCTCATGGCGGATTTCAGATAAACGTACTGGGTCAATTGTCAATCCATAAACCTTATCTTTAATTTTTAATAGGTCATCTGGCAATTCTTTTTTTTCTAATTCATCAGGTGTTAGCGGATAGTTTGCAGTTTTCATTCCAAATTGGACCGCTAGGTAAAGGCAGGTTGGGGTTTTGCCACTGCGTGAAACTCCAACCAAAACAATTTCAGCATTTTGCAGGTTAGCACTGGCTTGCCCATCGTCATGGGCTAATGAATAGTTTATTGAGTGAATCCGGTTCTTGTATGATTGTGTATTAGCATTGTTATGAAAAAGCCCAATTGTGTGATTAGATTTCAACTTAAGTGATTTTTCCAGAGGGGAAATACAGTTTTTAAACATGTCAATTATTATGCAATCAGCTTGACTAATCTTAAGATTAATTTCAGGTTTGACAAGTGTTGAAAACACAACAGGCAGAATTTTTTTAGAGTTTGAAACTTTATTGATTTCATCAACAACTTGTGTTGCTTTTTCAACTGTATTTATGAAGGGCTTGCGAATTATTCGAAAAGAAATTTCAAATTGAGCAAGAATTGATTGGCTGAACGTTTCAGCTGTGATTCCTGTCCCATCCGACACAATAAAAACTTCTCTAGGTAAATTTACTTGCATTTTTTTTACTTTATTTTTTGTATTAAACTCTTATCATAATTCTAATTTATTTAACTACACATTGGCCAAAATTTAATGATAAAAAAAGGTAATTCAAAACCTTATGTAATTTCTTTTGAAAATGTTGGAATGAATGATGTCGATATAGTTGGAGGCAAGAATGCATCTTTAGGGGAAATGATTTCAAAATTGACTACTAAAAATATTAGAGTACCGAATGGTTTTGCAACAACAGCCCAAGCATTCAAGGATTTTATTGAATATAATCAACTAACCAATAAAATTCAGCACAAATTAAGCGCTCTCGATGTGAACGATATTGATATGCTGACTAGCGTTGGATCTGAAATCCGCAAGTGGATATGTGATGCAAAATTCCATAAAAAATTTGAACAGGAAATCAAAACAGCTTTTTCATGTTTGGAAAATCAAAGTAATGAATCTTTTGCTGTACGCTCTTCAGCAACTGCAGAAGATCTTCCACAAGCTTCCTTTGCTGGGCAACAAGAAACTTATCTTAATATTTGTGGAATAGATAATATTTTTAAAAGTATCTTGCTGGTTTTTGCGTCACTATACAATGATCGTGCCATATCTTATCGGGTCCACCAGGGCTTTGATCATTCCGAGGTGGCTATTTCTGCAGGTATTCAAAAAATGGTGAGATCAGATAAATCATCGTCTGGTGTAATGTTTACCCTGGATACAGAATCTGGGTTTAGGGATGTTGTATTTATTACATCCAGTTATGGTCTAGGTGAAACAATAGTTCAAGGGTCAGTAAATCCTGATGAGTTTTACCTTTATAAGAAAAATGTCATTAAAAATAAATTTCCAATAGTTCGTAAATCACTAGGATCTAAATTAATTAAAATGGTATTTAATAAAACAAATGCAAGTACTGGAGTAAACACAGTTGAAGTTCCAATTGAAAAAAGAAACATTTTTTCTATTTCAGATGAAGATGCTATTGAATTGTCGAAATATGCTTTGATCATTGAAGACCACTATGGTCGTCCAATGGATATAGAGTGGGGAAAAGATGGTAACGACGGAAAAATATACATCCTACAAGCCAGGCCAGAAACTGTTAAAAGTTCATCATCTAATAACGTACATAAGCGTTACAGTTTAAAAGAAAGTAGCAAATCATTAAAAATTCTTACACGCGGTCGTGCAATAGGACAAAAAATTGGTAGTGGAAAAGTAAAGTTCATCAGGGATATATCTGAAATGGACATGTTACAGATGGGTGATGTTTTGGTGACTGAAATGACTGATCCAAACTGGGAGTCTGTCATGAAAAGAGCATCCGCAATTGTTACCGATCGGGGTGGCAGAACGTGTCATGCGGCTATTATTGCTCGAGAAATGGGCGTACCAGCGGTTGTTGGTTGTGGTGATGCAACCAAAGTCTTGATCCAGGATACTAATGTCACGGTCTCATGTGCTGAGGGAGATGAAGGAAAAGTATATGAGGATTTAATAGAGATTGAAGTTAAAGAAACTGAAGCTGGAAAATTACCAGAAATTTCCTCTAAGATTATGATGAATCTTGGGAATCCGCAACTTGCATTTGATGCTTCTAAAATACCCAATGATGGTGTTGGCCTTGCTCGTCTTGAATTTATTATTAACAATAGTATAGGAATACATCCGAAAGCTATTATTGATTATCCTAACATTCCTAATGATCTCAAATTGGTTGTAGATGAGACGATTGCTGGATATGCAAACCCGAAGCAATTTTATGTTAATAAGCTAGCTGAAGGTATATCCACCATTGCAACTGCATTTAATCCGAAACCCGTTATAGTTCGTTTATCAGACTTTAAATCCAATGAATATAAAAAATTAATTGGTGGTTCACAATATGAACCCGATGAGGAAAATCCCATGTTAGGGTTTAGGGGGGTATCTCGATACATTTCAAAAGAATTTTCTGATGCATTTTATTTAGAGTGCGAATCAATCAAGTTTGTTAGAAATGAAATGGGATTGACAAATGTTGAAGTGATGGTTCCTTTTGTAAGAACACTTTCACAGGCAAAAGAAGTTTCTGAACTTCTTAAAATGCATGGTCTTGAAAGAGGTGTTAATGGTCTTCGAGTAGTTATGATGTGTGAAGTACCGTCTAATGCGATTTTGGCTGAAAAATTTCTTGATTTTTTTGATGGATTTTCGATTGGTTCAAATGATCTTACTCAGCTATGTTTGGGACTGGACAGAGACTCTGGAAAGGAGGTATTGGCTAGAGATTTTGACGAAAATGATCCAGCAGTTAGATATTTGATTGATAAAGCTATAAAGTCGTGTCTTGAAAAAAATAAATATGTAGGGATATGTGGTCAGGGACCATCTGATAATTTAGATTTTGCTAAATGGTTACTAGTTAGTGGTATTTCATCTATATCATTAAATCCTGATACCATTTATGAAACGTGGAGTAAGTTGGGAAAATAAATAAATCCAAAATTTTTTGGAGTCGAAATTGTAAATATGTTAACGACTAAATTTTGTTAACCAGGAAAATAATAAATTTATTAAATTTAAAAATGGGTCTTCAAATGAAAAAAATAATATTCATAACTTTAATTTTTTTTACAATTAATGGTTTGGCTGTTAATTGGAAAAAAGTTGCTGAAAATGAAACAGGTAATTACTATGTTGATTTTGACAGTATTAAAAAACATGAGGGACTTACTTACTATTCGGATTTAGTTGATTTTATTGAGCCTTATGATGGCAACTTTTCGGCGGTAAGTAAATACAAAGTTGATTGTAAGAAAGAAAATCAAACCTGGTTAAATTTTGCCACCTATAGTCAACCTATGGGCAAAGGAGATGTAATAAAGGAGTCGACTCCTAATGAAGTAATATACCCACAAAATAATACGATTTATTTTTTTTTAATCAAAAATATATGTAATTTTAGAAAAAGATAAAAAAGTTATGATAATCATTTAAAGTAAGTATTAAAAAAAGGGCTAGTTAGATTAGCCCTTTATGCAAATAGAATAAAAAAATTGTGGAAATTAGGCATCCTTATCTTTATCTTTTTCCTTGTCAGATTTGTCAGTAGCATGCTTTTCAGCATCGCCACAGTGCGCAAAACTCTGACCAGAGAATGACAATAGTGATAGTAGGGTAATAGTAAAGATTAACAAGTATTTTTTCATAATAAATTCCTTTAAAATAATATGATAAATTATTTTTTGTAAAGTTCAAAACTAATAATACACTTTATGTATGTACCAGTTGATATTTTTACGAAAAATTAAACGTATATTTTAAATTATTTTTGGCGAATGTCTTTCTAAACAAGGTAAATGTTAGTGTTGCTTTGTCAAAAATACTTCTGAGACCAAGGTTTCTTTGTGAAAGAAAAACACAATAATATATCATTAAAAAAAATATCCAAAAATCTTTTGCTTGGAGGGTCTTTTTTTTTACTAATAAAAGGACTTATTTGGCTGGTAATTTTTTTTGCAGCAGCTCTCGGTTTTACAGATTTAATGAATTAAAAAGAATTAAAAAAGAGTTTAATTTATGGCGAAAAACATTATTCTAAATAAAAAATTAATNTTTAAGCACTATCTAAAATGTCNAACATAANATTTGATAAAAAGTTTTTTTCATTGATATCAGAGATTTNAGTNAATGCTGGTAAAAAAATAATAGTTGAATACAATAAAAAAAAACAATTTAGGTACAAAGAAGATGGATCACCTGTAACTATTGCTGATAAGAAAGCTGATCATTTTATTGCTAAATCTCTTNTAGAATACAACCCTGAAATACCCATCTTATCCGAAGAATCATCTCCTGATACTANTTTCTTGGATTCTAATATCTTCTGGGCAGTTGACCCACTTGATGGAACTAAGGAATTTCTTGCAAACAGTCCTGATTTTACTGTAAATATTGCTTTAATAAAAAACAAGTACCCTATTTTTGGAGTTGTATACGCTCCTATGTATGATGTTCTGTGGGTTGGATACCATGATAGGTATGATAACAATTATTCTAGGTCTTATAAATTGAAGCAAGCTTCTAAAGAGATTAGAAATGCCAGCTCCAAATGGACAAGGATTTCAGTAGATAAAAAACCCCGCACTATTAAGGTTATGACTAGTAAAAGTCATGGCTCTAACAAATTAGCCTCTTGGATAAGTAAGCATTATAAAAATAAAGATATCGAAGTAGCAGAGATGGGATCCTCCTTAAAAATTTGTCTTATAGCTGATGGTGGTGCTCATCTTTACCCAAGATTTGGAAGAACGTGTATATGGGACACTGCTGCTGGTCACGCAATTGTAAATAGCTCTGGAGGCTCAGTAACTGTTATGGGTACTAATTCTGAATTGCAATATACTAAAAGTATTTACAATTCTGAGTTTCTTGTAGCTAACAAATCATATTATTAAAAAAATTTAATGTTTTTTTTTTTTTGAAAAATTTCCGTAAAATATGTTTTTAAAAAATATTATTTAAGGAAAGATTTGAAATGATCATAAAACACACATCAAATGCATTGAGTAAAAAATTTTTAAGAGTAACTTTTTTTAGAAGTGTCGAGCAACAAGCCAGTACTGATATTCTACTTTTGGAAGATGATTATAATAAATTAAAAAATAGTGAAATTAAACCAGAGGAGATAGTCAAAAAAATCTTTGGTGAAAATATGGATCTTGATTATACATCTGTTGGCTGGATTGAGACCGGGGCTGAAAAGCCTAAAATGAAATTTAATNTAGGTACGTGGGATGTAGTAGATACAAATTTTGAAAATTAAANGTATTTTGATGGCCTTATGAAATTTTTACGAGCTTATAAAATCATTTAAAAANNAGTAATTACTCNGTGATTGATTGTTATNTTAACTATTTATTTTTTNTNAAATTGTTGAAGTGAATTGGATATTTAATAGAGGTATTTTCCGAANTTATTTTTGTTGGCTATAAATCAAACANGAATTATGTATAAAGGATGTGATGGGTAAATTGATTAATGGAGAATGGAAAGTAAGATCTATTATCACCTCAAATGATTCTGGTGCCTACGATCGACTTCCTAGAACTTTTTTGGACACTATTTCAAAAAAGGATAAATTATTTCAACCTGAGAGTAAAAGATATCATCTTTATGTTAGTTATGCTTGCCCATGGGCATGTAGAACTTTGATATATAGAAAACTTAAACAACTCGATAATCACATCAGTGTAAGTGTGGTTCATCCAGACATGCTTGAAGATGGCTGGATGTTTGATAGTTCATTCCCAGGAGCGACAGAAGACCATTTGTACGGGAAAAAATTTCTTAGGCAGATTTATCAGAAAGCTGATTCAAAAGTTACAACTAGCGTTACTGTACCAGTGCTTTGGGATAAAAAAACTGAAACAATTGTTAACAATGAATCCTCTGAAATTATTAGGATATTTAATTCATCGTTTAACGAGCTAACAAATAATTACGAAGATTTTTACCCAATGTCGAAGAGAAAAGAAATAGAAAAGATGAATCAATTAGTTTATGAAAGTGTAAATAATGGTGTATACAAAAGTGGTTTTGCTCAAACACAACAAGCTTATGATTCTGCTGTTACTCAATTATTTACAACCCTTGATTACATAGATGAAATTTTATCTCAAAGTAAATACTTAGTTGGTGATGAATATACTGAAGCAGATTTAAGACTAATTCCAACACTTTTAAGATTTGATACGGTTTATGTCACTCATTTCAAATGCAATATTAGAAGAATAATTGATTATCCAAACCTGCTTAGATATGTTCAGGACATGCTTTTAATTGAAGCGGTTAGACAAACATATGATTTAAATCATATCAAGCGACATTACTATTTCAGTCATCAACAAATCAACCCTTATAGAATTATCCCAAAAGGTCCTGTAGTTTATCCATGAAAAAAAAAATTATTTCTGCCATCGAAACTTCAGATGGTGCTGGGGTGAAAATTTATAGAAGCTTAGGTCAAACACAAAATGCCAGATTTGACCCTTTCTTAATGCTAGATGAATTTTGCTCTGAAAATCCAGATGAGTATATAGGTGGCTTTCCTCCACATCCGCACAGAGGTTTTGAAACTTTTACCTATATGATTACAGGTAACCTCAAACATGAAGACAGTATGGGCAATAGTGGAGAGCTAAATTCAGGTGATCTTCAATGGATGACTGCAGGAAGCGGAATTATTCATTCAGAAATGCCGCTACAAAAAAATGGCCAAATGAAAGGCTTTCAACTTTGGGTTAATTTACCAGCAAAAGAGAAAATGCAATCACCAAAATATAAAGATATCAAGTCTAGTCAAATTACCCATGTAAAGGAAGGAACAACTGAGATCAAAATTTTTGCAGGTAATTACAAAAATAATTTAGGTCCAATTCAAAGTTTGTCTACAATGTTAGAGTTCTACGATATTAAAATTGGGATTGATGAATTTATATTGGAAACTAGTAAATCCAAAAACTATTTTGTTTATGTGTTTGAGGGTAGTATCAAGATGAATAACATAAAACTTGATACAAGGTATGGAATTTGTTTTTCTGAAACAACAATATTCAGCACTAACAGTGAGGCTAAATTTTTACTTATTGGAGGTAAGCCACTAAATGAGCCAATTGTTCAATATGGTCCTTTCGTTATGAATACCCAACAAGAAATTTCTCAAGCAATTGAGGACTTCGGATGGAATAAATTTAGATCGTAAGGTGATAATACTCACTTGAATTTTACTAAAGTAAAAATTTTAATACTGTGACAAGTATTTAATTTTTACTTTTGAGAATGTTTTTTCGAATACACTTTTAGGCTAATAAGTAACCTTGTAAAAATCATAATTAACTGATCCTTTTCTTTTTCCTTTTGGAAAACTCAAGCTTGTTCCTCTTCCAACTATTAATTCATTATTAAGGTAAGAATATTTTTTACTTTTTGTTCTAAAAACTACACCAGTAAACCATGAATCTATTCCATCATTTATCTTAGCAGTCTCACCAGGTTCAATCTTTTCGTAAAAACCTTTACCAGGAACAATTCTTCCATAATACTGAAGACGTAAGCCTGAGTTGTCATCCATAATGATTTCACAACTAACCGCTAATGCAATAGTTTTTTTATCATTGGATATAACATCACTAATTTCATTACAAACATTTACTTTTCCATTACCTCCTTTTTTAAATTTAATTTTTCCAGGCCCGAAGTCGGAAAACATTTTGTAGTCATCTATCATATAGGTAGCATTAAGATCAAATTGAAATGAACCCATATATTCAAGTTTTGCAGGATTTTCGGATGAGGCATAGCTTGCTTGTAAAAATAGAGAGGAAAAAAGGAAAAAAATAATTTTCATTTATACACCTTTTAATTAAATAAATTTACTTACTACCGAAACTTTAAATACATACTAGGTTTTGGAATAATACCATAATTAATTTTTTAAACTAAATCATATATCAGAAAAAATTTTATTATAAAACTGTTTAAATTTACATTTAATTTTCTGCTGAGTAAAATAATCAAGTAGCTTTCATCTTTTAAATACATGAAGAAATGTTTTTAAAGGCACATACGATAGTTTTAAGAAAAAATAGTTAGTTCAAATGTTTTTATGTATTTTTATTTTCAGTTGTGCTCATAACTTAAAACACTTTAAGTAATAAATAAATTTTAAGTATTTATAAAAGTCTTTTGATTTATTCTTATGTTTATCATGTTGCTAAAAATAAGAGGAAAAATTTTATTTCTAAAATTGTATTAATAACTGGTGCCACTGATGGAATTGGTCTTATAGCATCAAGAAAAATATTAAAAAAAGGCCACACAGTCCTAATTCATGGCCGTAATGCTACAAAGGTTAAACGGATAGTAGACAATTTGTCTTATTTTGGTAAGGTTGATGGATTTACTGCAGATTTATCCGATGTAAATTCTACCCAAATTTTTTCTGCGAAAATAATACAAAAATATAGACGTCTTGATGTATTGATTAATAATGCTGGTGTACTAAAAAATCATCAAGTTGTTACAAAAGATGGTTTGGACATTTGTTTCGCTGTCAATACAATTTCACCATTTTTGCTAGCGAATCAATTACTGCCATTACTAAGTAAAAGAGGCAGAGTTGTTAACGTAGCTTCTGCAGCGCAAGCATCGGTTGACATTGATGCATTAATTGGAAAATATACGGATCTCAGTGATATGGAAGCCTATTCACAAAGTAAACTTGCCATGATAATGTGGTCGAGCGCTATGGCTAAATATATAGATCAAAGTAAAACAGTGTTTGTTTCTGTTAACCCCGGATCATTACTTGGTACAAAAATGGTTAGAGATTATTTTGGTATCTCTGGTAAAGACGTCAATATTGGCGCAAACATACTTGTCCAATTAGCAGTAGATGAAAAGATCATGGTACTTTCAGGTAAATACTTCGATAATGACAAGGGTTTTTTTACTTCACCTCATCCTGATGCTTTAGATGAGAAAAAATGTTTTCGTATTATAAAATCTATCAAAAGTATTCTATAAATTTACGTAAGCTTTATTAATGAAAAGATTATTAACACTAGCGTTATTGCTTATTGCTTATTGCTTATTGCTATCAGTGCTTATCCAGCAAATTGGGCAAAGGTTTTTGAGGATAATTTTAGAACATCATATGTTGATATTGATCGACTAACAAAACATGATGAGATTGTATTTTTCTGGACATTAACTGATTATGGGGAAAAAATAACTTATCTTCTATTAGTAAATATAAGGTTGATTGTATAGCTGAAAAAAAACACACTTATATTTTGCTTATCACCATGAACCCATGGGAGGAGGAAGAATAGTAAGTGAGGATAATTGGGAAAAGAGTAAGTATCCAAAGCCAAATTCAGAGGAGTACGATTTAATGAAATTTACATATAATTATAAAAAATAAATCAAAAAGTACAAAAAATTACAATCTTTTAATTTAAGTTATTAATTATTCCCGATAAATCTATCCGTCAAAATTACATGCATATCTGTCAGACATAAAGCCTGCATCTCCTGCTTTAAGCTCTTGCATTTCGTTAGGATTAAGCTTCATAATTGGTTCCCCTTGCCCCATCGGTGATCCGTAAATAGAAAATTTTTGCCATAATACTTTTTGTCCATCACATGAGCTTTTTTTTAATACGATTAGTGAAAGAACGTTTTTTGATATTGCCTTTCGGGCATTTATAAGCTCACGATAAATAACAACCCCTCCCTTTTTATTTATACTTTCTTTATCAACAAANCTTGATGCAGTATAAAAGTAGGGCCATAAATAAGTATCACCTGAATCGACGCCTTCATCTATTTCAATCCAGTTGGCACTCTGAACTGGAGAAACAAAAATAACCCCTACACAAATAAGGAAAATCATTTTTTTAGTTAAGAGGAAATGAGTCCTGACAATGTGTTTAAAATCCAATTTATAATGTTTCCTTAGACTTAAAATGTAGTTAGTAAAACCATATATTGATGCATATTACTAGTCCACAAAACCCAATAATATTTTAAAACGTGCAGTTAATAATATGATTAAGATTAAATTTAACTTCTCAAAATTATCATAATACGTTTTTATCTGAAATTGGCGTTTTTGAGATAGTAATTTTATTTAATTCACCATCTTCAATAATTTGATAATAGAAAATTATCATCCTGGTTATTGAAGTGTATAATGAAAAAATGAAAAAATTATTCTTATTACTATCTTTAATTTCAATCCAGTCTTTTGCTAACGAGCCTGATTCTAGGTTTTACGAACCCAGTGTTTCTAACAAATACCAAGGTAGACTAGCTTATGATCCAGCAAAGAACAATTACCCGATCGAAGAAATGAAAAAACTTTGTGAGCAATTTACTGGTATTGATACTGCTCAAATTAAATGTAAAAAACAAAGTAATAAAAAAATTTCAATATGTGAGTACAAATGTAGCCTTCATTGGTTAGTAGATTAAAAATTTGTCNATTGATTAGATGGTAGTTGGGTGGTTTATTGGAGTTAATTTCGAGTAATTCAAACCTGTATTTGAAGTACATACAATAGAAATTTAATGAAGTTGGTTATGACTTTTTAAAAAGTCATTTGTGATCAAAAATTTAAATATGAATTATTTGTATTTATTAAAATTACTGCTCTACTTATTGTCTAATATTTAATTATCATTTAGTTACTACGTTACAGGGGCTTTATAAGTTTCATAAAAGCCGAATTGCAAATTTAGAATGAAATTTCCAAAAATCGATAAATTCAACCTATGAAAAATTGTGGTTTTAGATTTAAAACAACATACACAAATCTACCTGATCAATTTTTCACTAAGATCGGAACGGATACTGTAGCCTCACCTGACATCATTATTTTAAACAATGAGCTCTCAATTTCATTGGGCTTAGATTTTCAAGAGTTCAATGACCAGGAGCTTGCTGAGCTATTTTCAGGCAATCAATTACCAAAAGGATCAACTCCTTTTTCACAAGCCTATGCAGGACATCAATTTGGATATTTTTCGATTTTAGGAGATGGCCGTGCTCATGTTTTGGGGGAACACATCACTCCGAGCGGGGCAAGGGTCGACGTTCAATTTAAGGGGTCTGGACGAACACCTTATTCACGAAGTGGTGATGGCAAAGCAGCTTTGGGACCAATGCTAAGAGAATATATAATTTCTGAAGCTATGCATTACCTTGGCATTCCGACGACGCGTAGCCTAGCTGTAGTAACAACAGGTGAACCTGTTTTGCGAGAGACAGTTTTGTCTGGCGCAATTTTAACCAGAGTAGCAAGTTCTCATATAAGAGTTGGAACATTCGAGTTTGCGGCAAATCAGCTGGACAAAAAAGCTCTTGAATTGTTGATGAACTACACTATACAACGTCACTATCCTGATCTTAAAGACAGCGAAAATAAGGCATTAAGTTTGATAAAAACAGTTATGGAAAAACAAGCCGAACTCATCGTACACTGGATGCGTGTCGGGTTTATTCACGGAGTAATGAATACAGACAACATGACTTTGTGTGGTGAAACTATCGATTACGGACCATGTGCGTTTATGGATATGTATGATCCTAATACAGTTTTTAGTTCAATAGATCATATGGGCCGGTATTCTTTCGCAAATCAAATTAAGGTCGCACAATGGAATCTTACAAGATTTGCTGAGACACTTTTACAGTTTATTGATGATGANGTTTATAATTCCTCTAAAATAGCCAANGAAATGATTGACCAGTTTTCAGAGNTTTTTAAAAGTAAATGGTTAATGATGATGAACACTAAGTTGGGCTTGTTTGATTCATTTGTTGGTGATGATAAGCTTGTATATGATTTGCTAGATTGGATGCATAATAATAATGTGGATTATACAAATTTTTTTCTAGAACTCGGTAGATTAGACAAGCCGAATGGTCGTATTTACGAAGACAGGAAATTTGAAGAATGGTACACACGTTGGCAAAATAGGTTAGGAAAAAATTCAAAGTCACGTATATCATCAATTTGTTTGATGAATAGTGTTAATCCAACTGTTATTCCTCGTAACCACATAGTTGAGAATACTTTAGAGGCTGCATACAGATGTGATTTTAAGCCTTTGCAAGATTTATTAGCAGTGGTCAAAGAGCCATACTTAGACAGTTCGTATTATAGTCCATATCAAAAACCTCCTGAACCAAGTAACCGTTCTTATCAAACATTTTGTGGAACATAATTAACACTTGCGATGTTACTTGTGAGTTTTCTTGTTAGTAGTCCTATTGTTGGGTACAGCATAAGATTTAATTCATATGTCGATAGATTTTGTAAAGTAGAATAAAAAAATCTAATTATTATTAATGTTTCAAAACTTTGAGCAAAATGGNATGAGNTTTTATATTAGTTTTTACCTTTAAATTATTCTTCATACTTTTCAAAAGATTGCATTTGCATGCTGTAGGCTG
The DNA here is from genome assembly GCA_002170285.1 of Betaproteobacteria bacterium TMED100. Taxonomy (GTDB): domain Bacteria; phylum Pseudomonadota; class Gammaproteobacteria; order Burkholderiales; family Burkholderiaceae_A; genus UBA7377. The sequence continues at coordinate 6,952 of NHFB01000025.1, read as the reverse complement.
ATAAAGCGACATCGTTTTCAAAATGTGATGTTCGCAAAATACCAGAGATCCATACAGGATCCAATAACTCTTTAATTTCAAGACCGGTTTTAGACGTAACGAAAATGATTTGATTTGGTGGCGGGGGAGGTAAATGAATACAAGCACCAAAATACGGGACTAAGAAAAATTGATTTATTTTTTTTTCATTATTAAATTCTAGTGGTACAACAAATCCAGGTATGCGGATAGCTTTGTTATCCATATCAGCTATAACCTCAGTAGAGGTTAAAGCACGTTGGTAGTCATCTTGAATAGATTTTGGNAGGTTACGNAACTCATCTAAAATTTCATCTCCCTTTGATCCTTCATCAGTNCTTATTAAATAATCCGGAGGATTTGATAAGGAATCAAAATCTTTTTTTGGCATTAAATCTAACCATTTGACAGTTTTAAAACTGGATTTTAATTTTGTTAAATACTTAGACTTAGACTTAGTATTTTTTATTGAATTTGGTAATTCTATTTTTGGATGAACTGTATGTTCAAACTTATTTTTTTGGGAGTTGTAAGATTGAGCAAATATTCTTGCTTCTATATTGTAAACAATAGAGATAAAGAATATTAACAGTAACTTTAATTGTGTTGTCTTCATCATTTTTCGGTTATTAAATGTATTTTTTGTTAATTTACAGTTAGTGTCGTACTATTCTGATTAAAAATATAGGTATTTATAAACAAAAATATTATGGGAATTTGCTTTTCTAATGTGGTTTTTAGCTATCCTGGTCGGACAGACAAGGTGATTTTAAATATTCCTGAATGGAAAATTCAATCAGCTGAACATGTTTTAATTCAGGGCCCCTCAGGGTCAGGTAAAACCACTTTTTTAAATATCATCGCTGGATTATTGAGTCCAGTAAAAGGTTCAGTCAAAATTTTAAATAAAAGAATAGAAAAAATGTCCAGCAAAAACTGTGATTCTTTTAGGGCTAACAATATTGGATATGTTTTTCAAAANTTTAACTTAATACCATACCTTAATGTNGTTGATAATATTAGATTAGCAACCAGCTTCTCAAAAAGTTCTGTAATATTTGACGTAGAGAGTGAAATATATAAACTTTTAAAAAATCTGAATATAGCTGAACAGGACTGGAAGTTAAAAGCAAGACATTTGAGTTTTGGTCAAAGACAGAGAGTTGCAATTGCCAGAGCGATGATCAATCGNCCAGAAATATTAATAGCAGATGAGCCAACGTCAGCGTTGGACGCGCCTAATAAAAAGATATTTTTAAATCAACTTTTAAAATTAGTCAATAGACACAAAACAACTCTTGTTTTGGTTAGTCATGATGACTCTCTTAAGTCTTATTTTTATCGCATTGATCAGTTTTCAGACTTTAATGTGACAGGTAAAANTTAGTTATGTTTGTAAAACTTGCTGTCAAAAGTTTAATTGATCGTAAAGGTTCAATCACATTATCGCTTTTAGCAATGACTGTCAGCATATTTGTACTGCTAAGTGTTGAACATATTAGATTTCAAATAAAAGAAAGTTTTTCAAGTACTTTGTCAGGAGTTGATCTAGTAGTTGGTGCAAAAACTGGTGATCTTAACCTTTTGTTATATTCGGTATTCAGGATTGGTAAACCAACCAATAATATTAGTTGGAAGTCATTCAAAACTTTTTCAGATAACCCAAAGGTAAATTGGGCAATTCCATTGGCTCTTGGCGACTCTCATAAAGGTTATCCAGTGCTTGGAACAAATATTGATTTTTTTAAGNACTACAGTTATGGACAAAANAATAAATTAGTTTTTGATAAAGGGGGTGTTTTCGATGGTCTGTTTGATGTAGTTTTAGGATCAGAAGTCGCTAGAAGGTTAGGATTACAGCTTAGTGAAAAATTAGTCATATCACATGGACTTTCTGAAATTAGTTTTATCAAGCATGATGAAATGCCTTTTACGATCGTGGGCATTTTAAAACCAACAGGGACTCCGGTGGATAATACTTTGCATGTGAGTTTACATGCTATAGAAGCGATACACAGTGGTTATGATTTCAAACAAAAAGACTTAAAAAATCATACTCTTAACAAAACCTTAGAAGTTAAAATGTTTGCTCCGCAAAACATAACTGCCTTTATGGTTAGCTTACAATCTAAAATTACGACTTTTCAATTGCAACGAGAAATTAACAATTACTCCAAGGAACCCTTATTGGCGATTCTTCCGGGCGTTGTCCTTTCAGAACTTTGGCAAATTATGGGATTTGTTGAAAACTCTTTACTTTTAATTTCCGCATTGGTTTTTTTGTCGGCATGTTCTGGAGTAAGCGCAATTCTCCTTTCCTCTATAAGAGAGAGGATCAAAGATATTCATCTTCTTCGTGTTATGGGAGCGCCTCCAATTTTTATATTTTTTTTGTTGGAGTTAGAGGCTTTAATAATTACTTTTGTAAGTGTAATTTTTGCAATCATAATGTTATTCATCTTCTCTCATATTTCACAAAGTTATTTAGTTGCTAAATTAGGTCTCAATATTGAAAAGGCTGGTTTTTCTGAACTGAGTTTACTGACATTAGTAATTATAATTTCTACATCACTAATAGTTTCACTTATACCTGCTTTNTATGCATATTTTAAGGGCACAAGAAAAGAAAAAGTTTTTTTTATTGAATGATTTTTTATTATTAATTGATGCTATCTTAAAAAAGTGAATTAGTAGAGAGTGCCAAAAATTACTTGTTCAATTGGTCACATATATTACAGATGCAATGCATTTCTAACTGCGGCTTGACCAAGTGATAATTTTCATCTTCGACTTTTTTTTGGATTTTTTTCATGGTGTCAATATCAATACTGATTTCGCTCACTTCATTACATTCTTTGCATATCAAGAATTGTGGTANGGAGTGAGAGTGACTACATGAGATATGAGAGCAGGCTATATACTTATTAGCAAGTTTTAACTTATGTACTAATTCTTCTTCTTCTAGAAAATCCAAAATTCTGTAAACCGACATTGTTGGAATAGGTTCAGTTGATTTTTTGTTGAATATGTCTGCAATTTCATATGCTGAAAGTGCTTTTTTAGATTTAAGCAATTCTTGAAGGATTTTTTTTCTCTTTGGGGTTAGTCGAGAGCTATTTTTTTCGCACTGCNTCTCTGCGGACTCTAAGATACTTTTTATTTCACTCATACTGAATCACCTAAAGGTTATTGTATTTTGTTTGTGGTCCAGAAATTTTTGGCCTTGTCCAGTGTCAGATATCCACTGNGCATTNATTTTTTGCATTCGAGNAAACTTTTTAAATAGCTGAATCTTAACGGATGAAAGTTTTTTTGACTCAGTACAATAGAATTCATAGAAGACTTCTATTTCACTATGGGAATAGTCCTCAGTACTGTGTTTTTCATGTTCATGATCATGATGTGTTTTTTCGTGATTTTTTTTTATTAAAACCTTTTGCTCTTCGCAAAGACCNTCATAAAACTGAAAAATACTTTTCCAATTTGTAAGTTTTGCTGATGCGAGTTCAAGATCATTTTTTTGTTTCANGCTTTTTGGNTTACCTTCAAAACCCACAATATCCATAAGAGGGGCATTTAATTGGATTTGTAAAACGTTATTTTCAAATGCAATGCTAATGTTTGATGTTCCGTGAGTATGGGATTTGAGCTGGTTTTGAGAAAACGCTTTTGCACATAAAAAAAACGAAAGAACANCAAAAGTACCTAGAAGCTTTGTTNTTTTGTTTAGCATCAGGAGTATTTGTTAAGGANCATAATTTGAATTTTACNCTATAAAAATACTTAGAAAAATTGACTCTTTTTTTGTTAATGTTATGATATAACATATCATTTAAANNNTACACNATAGGTCAANTATTAATGAAAATTAAACATCTCCAATTTATTTCCCCATTTTTNTTGTTTTTCTTTCTAAACAATGGCTTTGCCCATGAAATCGAATTAGAAGCAATAGTTGTCGACGATGATGAAATTTTAGACTCTGGTGTCAAACCCTTCGACATTCTAAGTCCACAAGATTTTGAAATCATTCAAAAAGGAAACATTAGTGACAGCTTAGATAATGTTCTTGGTATCTCTTCCACAAAATTTGCTCCAAATGCATCTAGACCCATTATCAGAGGCCAAGATGGAGATCGAATCCGATTCAATGAAAACGGTACATTGGTTCAGGACTGGTCCGTTAGTAGTTTTGATCATGCTGTTCCTGTTGATCCAAATGCCGTTAAACAAATTGAAATTATTCGAGGACCTGCGTCAATAATGTTTGGTGGTAATGCTGTTGGAGGTTTAATAAATTTTGTTAATAATCGTATACCTAGAGATAGTTACGATGAATTTGAAGGAATTGCTGGATTTGGTTTTGATGTTGAGCAAAATGAAAACTCGGGTTTTTTTGATCTAAATAATGGTGATGGGCAGGGTTTTTCGTGGAGTCTCAGCGGTTCTATCTTTGACAAAGGTTTAACAAAAACCCCTACATTTACGGATGATGGTGAGGAACCAGTTACGGGTAGTGTAGTTAGAAACTCGAAAGTTGAAACCAAATCTTTTGGAGGCGGGTTCTCTTTAACAGATGGTAGCCGTTTAGTTGGTTTTTCTGTTGATAATTATCAGACAGAATACGGCGTTCCAAAGGAGGTAAATCATTTAATCGACTTAAACAAAACTGCAGTTTCTTTTTTATTTGATGAATCACTCGATTTGGGGATTTTGCAAAGAGTTAAAGCTAGGATTAAGTATACTGACTACAAACATGATGAATTTGATGCAAATGTAAAAGAAACCACCTACAAGCGAGATAGTACTAATGCAAGGATTGAATTTTTTACTGAAGCAGAAAATGGCCTTAAAGGGATTTTGGGTATGGAATTATTAAACTCAAATAATCCAGTTACTGCTTACAGTGAGGAAGAAGAAGAAGAGGAAGAGGAAGGACATGAAGAACATGCTAGTTTGGGACCTATTCCTACTACAAAAAATAAATCTATCGGTTTGTTTGCATATCAATACAAAAAAATAGATGGACGTCTATTTGAATTTGGAGCTAGGATTGATAACGTTGATGTTGAATCAGAGCATATTCATGAGATTGAAGAGTATGGTAACGCCGCAACTGCTGGTGAAGTTCATGAAGATGCTGGTGTTGAAAAAAGCTTTACCCCGTCATCAGTTTCTTTTGGTGTAACCCAAGACTTAAGTTCTCAATTCAAAGTTCACGGCTCCGCAAGTTACGTTGAACGGGCTCCATCAAGTTTCGAACTATATACAGGGGGTGTTCACCATACAACTGGACTTTATGAACAGGGAAATCCAAACTTGAAAAAAGAAAAAGGCAACCACTTCGATGTAGGGTTATCTTACGACAACAATGATTTTCAAATTCGAGGAAATCTTTTTTACAGTGATTACAAAAATTATATAACCCTCATAAATAGCGGTAACATTTTTTATAATGAAGGACATCACCATGAAGAGGAGGAAGAAGAAGAACATGAAGAGGAATCAGAAATAGAAGCCCTTGACGTGTATGATTTCAAAGGAGTAGATTCAGAGTTTAAGGGATTTGAATTTTCAATTACTAAAAGATTATTGTTTGATAATTTCTCACTTGCTCCAACGCTTTTATATGATCAGGTTATTGGAAAAAGAAAAAATTTGTCTGATCATCTGCCTCGATTGACTCCAAAAAGAATTAGCCTTTTGGCAACAATTTCGGGTAAAAAATGGTTTATCAGACCTGAGTTTCGTTATGTTTACTCTGGAAGTAAGGGACTCGGGGAGACCACCAAAACAAAAGGTTACAAGATGTTCAATTTATACTCTCAGTATCAGTTTGGAAATGATTGGATCATCTTTCTCAGAGGAAATAATCTAACAAACGAATTAGCTTATTCCGCAACCACTGTAGAGGAAATTCGTTATTTTAATCCTCTTCCTGGAAGGTCTGCACTTTTGGGTTTAAAGAAATATTTTTAACAAATGTTAAATACACAAGCTCTGGCAGATAAATCAGCAATTGGATTATCTATCCTATGTGCGTTGCACTGCCTGTTATTACCTGCAGCTATTATTTTTTATCCTAGTTCCATGTCATTTCTCCCCGAGGATGAAGCCATACATTTGTCAATATTGTTTGTTGTAATCCCTATAAGTGTCTATGCACTTATAAAAGGAGCACAAATACATGGAAAACCTTCTATTTTTTTTATAGGTTTTTCTGGATTGCTTACTCTAATTTTGGCACTTTTATTAGGACATTCATTGTTTGGTCCACAAGGAGAGAAAATAATAACGTTAGTTGGATCATTTATAGTGATATTTGCACACTTTAAAAATTTTTCGATCTGTAGAGAAAAAGAATGCTGTCATTCTGAACCAGACTGATNATAAATTAATTTTTTAGTTNATATCTTTTAATTTTTAAACAATTTCTTCCAGGCGGATGTATTTTTTCCGTTTTTAAAAACCCCCTTAAAAAATTATTTAAGGGGGTTTTTTTTAATTATCATTTGCCACAATATATGTAAAGANACACTCGATNGACTCAAGAATTANCCATANTAATCAATTNAANAACATAAATAATGTATTGTTTATAATTTTTTTTTANTTAAGACTTNATANAGTNAAGTTAAATCTTATTTAAGCCTATATCAAGAGCTCTAAATGTACTATGAAAGAACAATAATNAATAAAATCTATTTATATATATAAAAGNCACATTTTTAATTAAGACAATTAAATTTTTTNTTGTTGAACAATATTTAGTNGCATCAATATTTGATAAATNCATAGATANTAATTTNCTANCAGCACTGCTTTNAATTCATGATAAAGATAATCAGTAGTAATCTTAAAATCTTTAGGTTAATCATTTTATAAAATAGAAGAATAATTATGAAAGTCGCTATTATTGGGGCAGGACTATCAG